>CABTAV010000021.1:0-17108 GCA_902482895.1 uncultured Streptococcus sp.
TCTCGCGAATTCGTTCTGAGAGCTGTTGGCAACATTTCTCGTTATTGCGTTGGGCCATGATAATACGGCCTCCAGCATATCCAGCCTTCACCAACTCTTCATAGGCTGCCTGAACTGATTTCTTTGCTCCTCTTGCTTTTTGTAGCAATTCGAGAGTTCCAGTTTCACTAGCTTCTCCAACCATACGGATGTTGAGAAGGCCAACGACTGTACCGATAAGCTTACTCAAACGGCCGTTCTTCACCAAGTTATCGACTTTAGCTAGGACAAAAAGTAACTTGGTTTTTTCTTGATAGGCAGTGATAGCTTCAACCACTTCTTCAAAAGATAGGCCTTGATCAATCAAGTCATTCAATTTTTCTACGAGTAGGTCAACCTCACCACCAGCAGACAAACTATCAATCACATGAATCTTAGTATCAGGATGTTCTTCCAGATAAATATTCTTAGCTAGTTGAGCACTATTGTGACTGCCAGAAAGAGTACCAGTGATGGTTACCAGGAAAATGTTTTTGGCTCCTTCAAATGCTCGTAAATAATCATCTGGGCTTGGACAAGCTGATTTTGAAGCTTCTGCAGTTGCATACATGGTTTCCATCATTTGGTCAATGTCAAGACTAGCATCATCAACAAAGACCTGCTCAGCTACTTGAATGGTTAAGGGGACACTTACAAAGGTTGTATCGATAGCTGGTCTTGCCAGTTGACGATAATCACAACCAGAGTCAGCAATAATCTTCCAAGTCATAGAAATTCTCCATCTTTGTCAGTTATACATTGACAAAGGTTCTGTCTTTTTTTACAATTATATCATGAAAGCCCTTGAAACAAAAGCCTCATCCGTCTGTTGTGACAAGTAGAAAGAAAATGTTATGTCTGAACGTAGAATCTCTGAAAAGTCTCTTGAAAATCTCAGAAAATCAAACCAAGAATCCAATTTATTAACTAGAGAAGCCATCGAAACAGCCCTCTTGCAGCTCTTGGAAAAAAAGGACCTGACCAAGATTAGTATTTCTGAATTGGTCAAACGTGCAGGCGTTTCTCGTGCAGCCTTTTACCGTAATTATGATTCCAAAGAGGAGATTTTAGAAAGCGTCTTTAAACGAACTGTCCACAACATCATGGAACAACTGCACCATTATGATTTAAAGACAGACCTTTATCTGGTCTGGGTTCATCTTTTCCGGGAGGCCAGAAAGGAAGCCAGAGTGATTCAATTGGCCTTAGATTACCATCTGGAAAAAATCTTTGTCCAAGCCATGCAGGAATTTCTAGAAAAATACCATGGGAAATCAAAAGGTGTCAGCTCTTATCTTCATTCCTTTTGGAGCTCAGCCATCGTCTCAGTCCTTTTAAAATGGATCAAGGATGGCATGAAGGTACCTGCTGAAAAGATAGCGGATTTACGGTTACCATTTTTTAAAAAATAGAGAAAAAGGAGAAAAGAGATGACTGAAAAAAGACTAGCATGGGATGAGTATTTTGCAGCCCAAGCCCTACTAATTGCCAATCGTTCCACTTGTAAACGTGCCAAAGTGGGTGCGATTCTGGTAAAGGATAATAAGGTTATTTCCACTGGTTACAATGGTTCAGTGTCAGGTACCGAGCATTGTATTGATCACGAATGTCTGGTCATCGAAGGCCACTGTGTTCGCACCCTTCACGCTGAGGTTAATGCCATTCTCCAGGGGGCTGAGCGAGGTGTTCCTAAAGGATTTACAGCCTATGTGACCCATTTTCCTTGTCTCAACTGTACAAAACAATTGCTTCAGGTCGGTTGCAAGCGCGTGGTTTATATCAACCAGTACCGAATGGACGACTACGCCCAATACCTTTATCAAGAAAAGGGAACAGAATTGACCCATTTACCACTTGAGACAGTACAGGCCGCTCTTAAAGAAGCAGATCTAATGTAAAAATTATCAAAAATAAATGGTTTAGAAAGATTTTTAAACCGTTTTTTGGTATAATAAGAAGAATAAATTGAAAGAAGGAATTCCAAAAATGGGAAAAATTGAAGTTATTAATCATCCATTGATTCAACACAAATTGTCAATCTTGCGTCGTACAGATACTTCTACAAAAGCTTTTCGTGAGCTAGTAGATGAGATTGCAAAGTTGATGGGGTATGAAGTACTTCGTGATCTTCCACTAGAAGATGTGGAAATCGAAACACCAATTACAAAAACAGTTCAAAAACAATTAGCAGGTAAGAAATTGGCCATCGTTCCAATCTTGCGTGCAGGTATCGGGATGGTTGATGGTCTCTTGAGCTTGGTTCCAGCTGCTAAGGTTGGTCACATCGGTATGTACCGTGATGAAGAAACGCTTCAACCAGTTGAATACTTGGTAAAATTGCCTGAGGACATTGACCAACGTCAAATTTTTGTGGTAGACCCAATGTTGGCAACAGGTGGCTCAGCAATCTTGGCTGTTGATTCTCTTAAAAAACGTGGCGCATCAAATATCAAATTTGTCTGCCTTGTATCTGCTCCAGAAGGTGTAAAAGCCCTTCAAGAAGCTCATCCAGATGTAGAAATCTTTACAGCAGCCTTGGATGAACGCTTGAACGAACACGGTTATATCGTTCCAGGTCTTGGAGATGCTGGGGACCGCTTGTTCGGTACAAAATAAAATTAAAAAGAGATTGACTTGGAAAAGTATTTCCAGTCACGAAAGGAGGTTGAATTTTTGTTTCTGTCTAATGAAAACAGAGCAAAAATTTGACCTTTTTTGACCTAGATATTATAATAGTCTTATCTTCAGTCATTTGACCAACAAAATTAAAACTCAAAAGGAGAATTGAATGATTCCTGTAGTTATTGAACAAACAAGCCGTGGAGAACGTTCCTACGATATTTACTCACGTCTTCTCAAAGACCGCATCATTATGCTGACAGGCCCAGTTGAAGATAATATGGCTAACTCTGTTATTGCCCAGTTGCTTTTCTTGGATGCCCAAGATAGTACAAAAGATATTTACCTTTATGTAAACACACCTGGTGGTTCTGTTTCAGCTGGTTTGGCAATCGTTGATACTATGAATTTTATCAAGGCAGATGTCCAAACCATCGTTATGGGAATGGCTGCATCCATGGGAACAGTCATCGCATCAAGTGGAGCAAAAGGCAAACGTTTCATGCTTCCAAATGCTGAGTACATGATCCACCAACCAATGGGTGGTACAGGTGGTGGTACCCAACAAACCGATATGGCGATTGCTGCAGAACACTTGCTTAAAACTCGTAACATCTTGGAAAAAATATTGGCTGAAAATTCAGGTCAGTCAATCGAAAAAGTCCATGCAGATGCAGAACGTGATAATTGGATGAGTGCCCAAGAAACACTTGAATATGGCTTTATTGATGAAATCATGGCCAACAATTCATTGAACTAATAATCAAAGGAGGCAAACTCGACTGGGTTTGCTTTTTTTGGTATAATAGGGAGAGATTTCTTAGAAAGAGGATTTATCATGTTTGAAAAAGTCAATCGATCTGGCTTGATTATCTATCTTTACTATAATCGTGATGCAAAAAAACTGCAGGATTATGGAGATATTACCTATCATTCCAAGAAGCATCGTTACTTGCAACTTTATGTTCCAACTCAAGAAGTGGAGCAATTAGTCGGGCGCTTGAGCAAGGAAAAATTTATAAAAAAAGTCAGAGTTTGTCATATCCAAGAGCTGGAAACACCCTTTGTGGGCAATCTTTATCGAGAGGAAAACGTTATCATCGAAAAAGTTCAAGAAAAGTGTTGACAATTTTCTGATAATTCGGTATATTCTTAACATGCTATTTATTTAAGAAATAAGGAGACAAAAAAGATGAAGAAAAAATTTGCCCTATCGTTTGTGGCACTTGCAAGTGTAGCACTTCTTGCAGCCTGTGGAGAAGTGAAGTCTGGAGCGTCGAACGCTGCTGGTAACTCAGTAGATGAAAAGACAATCAAAATCGGATTTAACTTCGAAGAAACTGGTGCTGTAGCAGCCTACGGAACATCTGAACAAAAAGGTGCCCAACTTGCCGTCGATGAAATCAATGCCGCAGGTGGTATTGATGGAAAACAAATCGAAGTAGTTGATAAAGATAACAAGTCTGAAACAGCAGAAGCTGCTTCAGTAACAACTAACCTTGTAACCCAATCTAAAGTATCAGCAATCGTAGGACCTGCGACATCTGGTGCAACTGCAGCTGCGGTAGCGAACGCTACAAAAGCAGGTGTCCCATTGATTTCGCCAAGTGCGACTCAAGATGGATTGACTAAAGGTCAAGATTACCTCTTTATCGGAACTTTCCAAGATAGCTTCCAAGGAAAAATTATCTCAAACTATGTTTCTGATAAATTGCAAGCTAAGAAAGTTGTTCTTTACACTGACAATGCCAGCGACTATGCTAAAGGTATTGCCAAAGCCTTCCGTGAAGCTTACAAAGGTGAAATCGTTGCAGATGAAACTTTCGTAGCAGGCGACACAGACTTCCAAGCAGCCCTTACAAAAATGAAAGGGAAAGACTTTGATGCTATCATTGTTCCTGGTTACTACACTGAAGCTGGTAAAATTGTAAACCAAGCGCGTGGCATGGGAATTGACAAACCAATCGTTGGTGGTGATGGATTCAACGGTGAAGAGTTTGTACAACAAGCAACTGCTGAAAAAGCATCAAACATTTACTTTATCTCAGGCTTCTCAACTACTGTAGAAGTTTCAGCTAAAGCAAAAGCCTTCCTTGACGCTTACCGTGCTAAGTACAACGAAGAGCCTTCAACATTTGCAGCCTTGGCTTATGACTCAGTTCACCTTGTAGCAAATGCAGCAAAAGGTGCTAAGAACTCTGGTGAAATCAAGGATAACCTTGCTAAAACAAAAGATTTTGAAGGTGTAACTGGTCAAACAAGCTTCGATGCGGACCACAACACAGTTAAAACTGCTTACATGATGACAATGAACAATGGTAAGGTTGAAGCAGCAGAAGTTGTAAAACCATAATAGAAAAATGTTGAAATAGGGAATGAGGCTCGGACTCACTCCCTGTTTCGATGTTTAAGAACCTATAAAAAAGTGAGGGGAAACCCTCAAAATTATATATAGAAAGAGTGAATCTTATGCTCCAACAACTAGTAAATGGTTTGATTCTAGGTAGTGTTTATGCGCTGTTAGCCCTAGGATATACCATGGTTTACGGAATTATCAAGCTCATCAACTTCGCCCACGGTGATATTTATATGATGGGAGCCTTTATCGGTTATTTCTTGATTAATTCTTTCCAAATGAATTTCTTTGTAGCTCTTATTGTAGCCATGTTAGCGACAGCCATTCTTGGTGTCTTGATTGAGTTCCTTGCTTACCGACCGTTGCGTCACTCTACTCGTATTGCTGTTTTGATTACAGCTATTGGGGTTTCCTTCCTATTGGAGTATGGCATGGTCTATCTGGTTGGTGCTAATACTCGTGCCTTCCCTCAAGCGATTCAAACAGTTCGCTATGATTTGGGTCCAATTAGCCTAACAAACGTGCAGTTAATGATCTTAGCCATTTCCTTGATTTTGATGATTTTGTTACAAGTCATTGTCCAAAAGACCAAGATGGGGAAAGCCATGCGTGCAGTATCTGTAGATAGCGATGCAGCGCAATTGATGGGGATCAACGTAAACCGTACTATCAGCTTTACCTTCGCTTTGGGTTCAGCTCTTGCGGGTGCGGCTGGTGTTCTGATTGCCCTCTATTATAACTCTCTTGAGCCTTTGATGGGGGTTACTCCAGGACTTAAATCTTTCGTTGCTGCAGTACTTGGCGGTATCGGAATCATTCCTGGTGCGGCTCTTGGTGGCTTTGTAATTGGCTTATTGGAAACCTTTGCGACAGCCTTTGGGATGTCAGACTTCCGTGATGCCATTGTTTATGGAATCTTGTTGTTGATCTTGATTGTCCGCCCAGCTGGTATCCTTGGTAAAAATGTGAAAGAGAAGGTGTAAACGATGAAAGAAAATTTAAAAGTTAATATTCTATGGTTACTCCTTTTGTTAGCTGGCTATGGCTTGATTAGTGTACTGGTTTCAGTTGGAGTACTCAACCTATTCTATGTACAGATTTTACAACAAATTGGAATTAATATTATTCTGGCTGTTGGTCTCAACTTAATCGTTGGTTTTTCAGGACAATTTTCACTTGGGCATGCTGGTTTCATGGCGATTGGTGCCTATGCAGCAGCGATTATTGGTTCTAAATCACCAACCTACGGTGCTTTCTTTGGAGCTATGCTTGTAGGTGCTTTGCTTTCAGGAGCAGTTGCCTTACTTGTCGGAATTCCAACCTTGCGTTTGAAGGGGGACTATCTTGCGGTAGCGACTCTAGGTGTTTCTGAAATTATCCGTATCTTTATCATCAATGGCGGAAGCCTTACAAATGGTGCGGCAGGTATCTTGGGAATTCCTAACTTTACAACTTGGCAAATGGTATACTTCTTTGTCGTTATTACAACCATTGCAACCTTGAACTTCTTGCGTAGCCCGATTGGTCGTTCAACCCTCTCTGTTCGTGAGGATGAAATCGCTGCTGAGTCAGTTGGGGTTAATACGACTAAAATTAAAATCATCGCCTTTGTCTTTGGTGCTATTACTGCAAGTATTGCAGGGTCACTTCAGGCAGGATTTATTGGATCTGTCGTACCGAAAGATTACACCTTTATCAACTCAATCAACGTTTTGATCATTGTTGTATTTGGTGGACTTGGTTCCATTACAGGTGCCATTGTTTCAGCTATTGTTCTGGGAATTTTGAATATGCTTCTCCAAGATGTTGCTAGTGTGCGTATGATTATTTACGCTTTGGCCTTGGTATTGGTAATGATTTTCAGACCAGGTGGACTCCTTGGAACATGGGAATTGAGCCTATCACGTTTCTTTAAAAAATCTAAGAAGGAGGAACAAAACTAATGGCATTACTTGAAGTAAAACAGTTAACCAAACATTTTGGCGGTCTAACAGCTGTTGGAGATGTGACTCTTGAATTGAACGAAGGGGAATTGGTTGGACTAATCGGTCCAAACGGAGCTGGGAAAACCACTCTTTTCAACCTCTTGACTGGTGTTTATGAACCGAGTGAGGGAACTGTTACCCTTGATGGTCACCTTTTAAATGGGAAGTCACCTTATAAGATTGCTTCTTTGGGACTTGGACGTACTTTCCAAAATATCCGTCTCTTTAAAGATTTAACAGTTTTGGACAATGTTTTGATTGCCTTTGGCAACCATCACAAGCAACATGTTTTTGCTAGTTTCTTACGCTTGCCAGCTTTTTACAAGAGTGAAAAAGAATTAAAGGCTAAAGCTTTGGAATTGTTGAAAATCTTCGATTTAGATGGTGATGCAGAAACTCTTGCTAAAAATCTTGCCTACGGACAACAACGTCGTTTGGAAATTGTTCGTGCCCTCGCTACGGAACCTAAAATTCTCTTTTTGGATGAACCAGCAGCAGGTATGAACCCGCAGGAAACAGCAGAATTGACTGAGTTAATTCGTCGTATTAAAGATGAATTTAAGATTACAATCATGCTGATTGAACACGATATGAATCTGGTCATGGAAGTAACAGAACGTATCTACGTACTTGAATACGGTCGTTTGATTGCCCAAGGAACTCCAGACGAAATTAAGACCAATAAACGCGTTATCGAAGCTTATCTAGGAGGTGAAGCCTAATGTCTATGTTAAAAGTTGATAATCTTTCTGTGCATTACGGCATGATCCAAGCAGTCCGTGATGTAAGCTTTGAAGTGAATGAAGGAGAAGTTGTTTCCCTTATCGGTGCCAATGGTGCAGGTAAGACAACCATTCTCCGTACCTTGTCTGGTTTAGTTAGACCAAGCTCAGGAAAGATTGAATTTTTAGGTCAAGAAATCCAAAAAATGCCGGCTCAGAAAATCGTGGCAGGTGGTCTTTCACAAGTACCAGAAGGACGCCACGTATTCCCTGGCTTGACTGTTATGGAAAATCTAGAAATGGGTGCTTTCTTGAAGAAAAATCGTGAAGAAAATCAAGCTAACTTAAAGAAAGTTTTCTCACGTTTCCCACGTCTTGAAGAACGCAAGAACCAAGATGCAGCCACTCTTTCAGGGGGGGAACAACAAATGCTTGCCATGGGACGCGCTCTCATGTCAACACCAAAACTTCTTCTTTTAGATGAACCATCAATGGGACTTGCCCCAATCTTTATCCAAGAAATTTTTGATATCATTCAAGATATCCAGAAGCAAGGAACAACTGTCCTCTTGATTGAACAAAATGCCAATAAAGCACTCGCAATCTCTGACCGAGGTTATGTACTGGAAACAGGGAAAATCGTACTTTCAGGAACAGGAAAAGAACTTGCCTCATCAGAAGAAGTCAGAAAAGCATATCTGGGTGGCTAAAACAATCCAGTGGATTGTTTTAGTCGGCAGATGAAGATTACGAAGTAATCATCATTATAGTCCGGGGGACCTTTTTAGTCGGTGGATAGCGATTGAGAACCAATTCTCATCTGCACTGGAAGGTTAGCTCCTAATCATTGAAACAAAACAGAATGAAGCTGTCTATCCTTCGTTCAGAGAGCTCGATTTCAGAGCTCTTTTTGCTAGCTTATTCATACTTTTCTGAATTTTGAAAAAGAAATGTAAGCGTTTGATAGATTTACAAAAAGATTGTATAATAGGGATAAGAATAGAAAAGGAGAAGTCTCATGGCAGTTAAAGATTTTATGACCCGCAAGGTAGTTTATATTAGTCCAGATACAACAGTATCTCATGCAGCAGATTTGATGAGAGAGCAAGGGTTGCACCGCTTGCCTGTTATCGAAAATGATCAATTGGTTGGTTTGGTAACTGAAGGAACCATTGCTCAAGCTAGTCCATCAAAAGCAACCAGTCTTTCTATCTATGAGATGAATTATCTTCTAAATAAGACAAAAGTAAAAGATGTGATGATTCGCGATGTTGTCACTGTTTCAGGCTATGCGAGTCTAGAGGATGCAACTTATCTGATGTTGAAAAACAAGATTGGTATTCTTCCTGTCGTAGATAACCATCAAGTCTATGGGGTTATTACTGACCGTGATGTTTTCCAAGCCTTTCTTGAAATTGCTGGTTATGGTGAAGAAGGAATTCGTGTGCGCTTTGTTACGGAAAATGAGGTCGGCGTTCTTGGTAAGATTGTTTCTCTAATCGTTGAAGAAAATTTAAATATCTCCCATACAGTTAATATTCCGCGTAAAGATGGTAAGGTGATTAAAGAAGTTCAAATTGATGGTTCAGTTGATTTGGCAGCCTTAAAGCAAAAATTTGAATCCGAGAATATTCAAGTAGAGGAGATTAGTCGTACTTCTGCAAAAGTTTTATAAGGAGGGGAGCCGAAAGGCTTCTTTTTTCATAAAAAGGGGAGTAGAGCAAAAGATGGAAAGAAATGATAAAATATGCTATAATGAAACGATGTAAAAAAGGAGTATTTATGGACATTTCAGTAATTCGTCAGAAAATTGACGCAAATCGTGAAAAATTAGCTTCTTTCAGGGGGTCTCTTTGACCTAGAAGGTCTAGAGGAAGAGATTGCCATCTTGGAAAACAAGATGACAGAACCTGATTTTTGGAACGATAATATCGCGGCCCAAAAAACGTCGCAAGAATTAAATGAATTAAAAAACACCTACAACACCTTCCACAAAATGGAAGAGTTGCAGGATGAAGTCGAAATTTTATTAGACTTTTTAGCTGAAGATGAGTCGGTGCATGAAGAATTGGTTGAACAGTTGTCAGAACTTGATAAGATGATAACCAGTTACGAGATGACCTTGCTCTTGTCAGAACCTTATGACCATAATAATGCCATCTTGGAAATCCATCCAGGATCCGGTGGTACTGAGGCTCAGGACTGGGGTGATATGTTGCTTCGTATGTACACTCGCTATGGAAATGCTAAAGGCTTTAAAGTGGAAGTATTGGATTACCAAGCAGGAGATGAAGCTGGCATCAAGTCAGTAACCCTATCATTTGAAGGGCCTAATGCCTATGGTCTTCTCAAGTCAGAAATGGGTGTTCACCGCTTGGTGCGAATCTCACCATTTGACTCTGCTAAACGTCGCCATACCTCTTTCACATCTGTAGAAGTAATGCCAGAATTAGATGATACTATTGAAGTGGAAATACGTGAAGATGACATCAAGATGGATACCTTCCGTTCAGGTGGTGCTGGTGGACAAAACGTCAATAAGGTTTCAACTGGAGTGCGTTTGACACACATTCCTACGGGAACTGTTGTCCAGTCAACGGTCGATCGTACCCAGTATGGAAATAGAGATCGTGCCATGAAGATGTTGCAGGCTAAGCTCTATCAAATGGAGCAAGAAAAGAAAGCTGCGGAAGTCGATTCCCTCAAGGGTGAGAAAAAGGAAATCACATGGGGAAGTCAAATTCGTTCTTATGTCTTCACACCTTATACTATGGTAAAAGACCATCGAACTAGTTTTGAAGTTGCGCAGGTAGATAAGGTTATGGATGGAGACCTAGATGGTTTTATCGATGCTTATCTCAAGTGGCGAATCAGCTAAGATAGAAAGGAACTCACATGTCAATCATTGAAATGAGAGATGTCGTCAAAAAATACGACAACGGAACGACTGCCCTACGTGGTGTTTCGGTCAGCATTCAACCAGGAGAATTTGCCTATATCGTAGGTCCGTCAGGAGCTGGGAAATCAACCTTTATTCGTTCTTTGTATCGCGAAGTAAAAATCGAAAAAGGAAGTTTATCTGTTGCTGGTTTTAATCTGGTTAAAATTAAAAAGAAAGATGTCCCTCTCCTACGTCGTAGTGTTGGGGTTGTCTTCCAAGATTATAAACTGTTACCAAAGAAAACCGTTTATGAAAATATTGCTTATGCAATGGAGGTAATTGGAGAAAGTCGCCGTAATATCAAAAAACGTGTTATGGAAGTCTTAGACCTCGTTGGATTGAAGCACAAGGTTCGTTCTTTCCCAAATGAGCTCTCAGGTGGAGAGCAACAGCGTATTGCGATAGCGCGTGCTATTGTAAATAATCCCAAAGTATTGATTGCGGACGAACCAACAGGAAACTTGGATCCAGATAATTCATGGGAAATCATGAATTTGTTGGAACGCATCAATCTCCAAGGTACAACTGTCTTGATGGCGACCCACAATAGTCAGATTGTAAATACCTTGCGCCACCGTGTCATTGCCATTGAAAATGGCCGTGTCGTTCGTGACGAAGCTAAAGGAGAATATGGATACGATGATTAGTAGATTTTTTCGTCATTTATTTGAATCGTTAAAAAGTTTGAAACGAAATGGCTGGATGACAGTAGCTGCTGTCAGTTCAGTTATGATTACTTTGACCTTGGTTGCAATATTTGCATCTGTTATCTTTAATACGGCTAAACTAGCTACAGATATTGAAAATAACGTCCGAGTAATGGTATACATTCGTAAGGATGTAGCTGATAATAGTGAGACTATTGAAAAAGAAGGCCAAACTGTTACAAATAACGACTACCATAAGGTATACGATGCTTTGAAAGGTATGTCAACTGTTAAAAGTGTTACCTTCTCAAGCAAAGAAGAACAATATGAAAAGTTGACAGAAACAATGGGGGACAACTGGAAAATCTTTGAAGGTGATGCAAACCCACTTTATGATGCCTATATAGTAGATACCAATACACCAAGTGATGTAAAGACGGTAGCAGAAGAGGCTAAGAAAATTGAAGGTGTGTCAGAAGTTCAGGATGGTGGTGCCAATACAGAACGCTTGTTCAAGTTAGCTTCATTTATTCGTGTCTGGGGACTTGTTATCGCTGGATTATTGATTTTCATTGCAGTCTTCTTGATTTCTAATACTATACGTATTACCATTATTTCACGTAGTCGTGAAATTCAAATCATGCGTTTGGTAGGTGCTAAGAATGGTTATATCCGTGGTCCTTTCTTACTTGAAGGTGCCTTCATCGGTTTACTTGGAGCAACCCTTCCATCAGTTCTAGTCTTCATTGTTTATAAAATGGTTTACCAATCGGTTAATAAGTCATTAGTTGGTCAAAACCTTTCAATGATTTCACCAGAGGTATTCAGTCCACTGATGATTGCCCTCTTATTTGTGATTGGAATTTTCATTGGTTCACTGGGTTCAGGAATTTCAATGAGACGTTTCTTGAAAATCTAAATTTCAATAGACGTATATTTGAGGAGATTTTACTATCTCCTTTTTTACTACAAAAATTTTAGAAAAAAGTGTACTTTTTTTTATAAAAGCCTTTACAAAAAAAATTAAAGTGGTATAATTGAATTATAGAAAGTGCAAACGTTTTCGTAAAACGTTTGCCTAAATAAAAATAAAGGAGATTTGAATGATGAAAGATACATTCAAAAATGTCTTGTCTTTCGAGTTTTGGCAAAAATTCGGTAAGGCTTTGATGGTGGTTATCGCGGTTATGCCGGCTGCTGGTTTGATGATTTCAATCGGTAAGTCTATCGTAATGATTAACCCAACTTTTGCACCACTTGTAGTTACAGGTGGAATTCTTGAGCAAATTGGTTGGGGGGTTATCGGTAACCTTCACATTTTGTTTGCCCTAGCAATTGGAGGAAGCTGGGCTAAAGAACGTGCTGGTGGTGCTTTTGCCGCTGGTCTTGCCTTCATCTTGATTAACCGTATCACTGGTACAATCTTTGGTGTATCAGGAGATATGTTGAAAAATCCAGATGCTATGGTCACAACTCTCTTTGGTGGTTCAATCAAAGTTGCTGATTACTTCATCAGTGTTCTTGAAGCTCCAGCATTGAACATGGGTGTGTTTGTAGGGATTATCTCAGGTTTTGTAGGGGCAACTGCTTACAATAAATACTACAACTTCCGTAAACTTCCTGATGCACTTTCATTCTTCAACGGGAAACGTTTCGTACCATTTGTAGTTATTCTTCGTTCAGCAATTGCTGCAATCGTACTTTCAGCTTTTTGGCCAGTAGTTCAAACAGGTATCAATAACTTCGGTATCTGGATTGCGAACTCACAAGAAACTGCTCCAGTCCTTGCACCATTCTTGTATGGTACTTTGGAACGTTTGCTCTTGCCATTTGGTCTTCACCACATGTTGACAATCCCAATGAACTACACAGCTCTTGGTGGTACTTATGAGATTTTGACAGGTGCAGCTAAAGGTACTCAAGTATTTGGTCAAGACCCATTATGGCTTGCATGGGTAACAGACCTTGTTAACCTTAAAGGTACAGATGCAAGTCACTACCAACAATTATTAGATACTGTTCACCCAGCTCGTTTCAAAGTTGGACAAATGATCGGTTCATTCGGTATCTTGATGGGTGTGATTGTAGCTATCTACCGTAATGTCGATGCTGATAAGAAACATCAATATAAAGGTATGATGATTGCGACAGCTCTTGCAACATTCTTGACAGGGGTTACTGAACCAATCGAATACATGTTCATGTTTGTAGCAACACCTATGTACCTTGTTTACTCACTTGTTCAAGGTGCTGCCTTCGCTATGGCTGACGTAGTAAACCTACGTATGCACTCATTCGGTTCAATCGAGTTCTTGACTCGTACACCTATCGCGATTAGTGCTGGTATCGGTATGGATATTGTTAACTTTATTTGGGTAACTGTTCTCTTTGCCGTAATCATGTACTTTATCGCAAACTTCATGATTCAAAAATTCAACTACGCAACTCCAGGACGTAACGGTAACTATGAAACTGCTGAAGGTTCAGAAGAAGCTAGCAGCGAAGTGAAAGTTGCAGCAGGTTCTCAAGCTGTAAATATTATTAACCTTCTTGGTGGACGTGCAAACATCGTTGATGTTGATGCATGTATGACTCGTCTTCGTGTTACTGTTAAGGATGCAGATAGAGTTGGTGATGCAGAACAATGGAAAGCAGAAGGAGCTATGGGTCTTGTCATGAAAGGACAAGGTGTTCAAGCTATCTACGGACCAAAAGCTGACGTATTGAAATCTGATATCCAAGATATCCTTGATTCAGGTGAAATCATTCCTGAAACTCTTCCAAGTCAAATGACAGAAGCACAACAAAACACAGTTCACTTTAAAGGTCTTACTGAGGAAGTTTACTCAGTAGCAGACGGTCAAGTTATTGCTTTGGAACAAGTAAAAGATCCAGTATTTGCTCAAAAAATGATGGGTGATGGATTTGCTGTAGAACCTGCAAATGGAAACATTATATCTCCAGTTTCAGGTACTGTATCAAGCATCTTCCCTACAAAACATGCTCTTGGTCTTGTGACTGAAGCAGGTCTTGAAGTACTTGTTCACATTGGTTTGGACACAGTAAGTCTTGAAGGTAAACCATTTACAGTTCATGTTGCGGAAGGACAAAAAGTTGCAGCAGGTGATCTTCTTGTTACAGCTGACTTGGATGCTATCCGTGCAGCAGGTCGTGAAACTTCAACAGTCGTTGTCTTCACAAATGGTGATGCAATTAAATCAGTTAAATTAGAACAAACAGGTTCTCTTGCAGCTAAAACAGCAGTTGCTAAAGTAGAATTGTAATATACTTGAGGTTGGAAGCTGTTTTCCAACCTCTTGTTTTAGGAGAAAAGCATGAAATTTTTAACACTCAATACTCATAGCTGGATGGAAAAAGAAGCTGAGGAAAAATTCCATCTCTTGCTTGAAGATATTCTTGAAAAGGACTATGATTTGATTTGTTTCCAAGAAATCAATCAGGAAATCACTTCGCCAGAGGTGGAGGTTAATGATCTTTATCAAGCTTTGCCAGCAGCTGAGCCTATTCACCAAGACCACTATGTTAGACTCTTGGTTGAAAAGTTGTCAGAGCAAGGGAAAAATTACTACTGGACCTGGGCTTATAACCATATCGGTTATGACCGATACCATGAAGGTGTGGCTATCTTGTCTAAAACACCGATTGAAGCTAGAGAAATTTTGGTTTCAGATGTGGATGATCCAACAGATTATCATACTCGCCGTGTCGCCCTAGCTGAAACTGTAGTCGATGGTAAGGAGCTTGCAGTTGCTAGTGTCCACCTTTCCTGGTGGGATAAAGGGTTCCAAGAAGAATGGGCACGATTTGAGGCTGTCTTGAAAGAATTGAACAAGCCACTTTTGCTGGCTGGAGATTTCAACAACCCAGCTGGTCAGGAAGGATACCAAGCTATTTTAGCTAGTCCATTAGGCTTACAAGACGCATTTGAAGTTGCTCAAGAGAAAAGCGGTAGCTATACCGTTCCACCAGAAATTGATGGCTGGAAAGGGAACACTGAACCCCTTCGAATCGATTATGTCTTTACTACCAAGGAGTTAGAGGTAGAAAATTTACATGTCGTATTTGATGGCAATAAGAGTCCACAGGTCAGTGACCACTATGGCTTGAAAGCTATTTTAAATTGGAAATAATAACTGAAAAGAGGTTGGGATTCTCAAATTCCAGCCTTTTTCTGACTAGAAAAGCTACTGCAAGTAAGCTCTATAAGTGAGACTACTGAAATGGAATAAAATGTGGTATAATTGATAGGATAGATAGAATCGAGGATATTATGTCATTTACGAAATTTCAATTTAAAAACTATATTAGAGAAGCCTTGCAGGAGTTGAAATTTACAACTCCAACAGAGGTACAAGATAAGTTAATTCCTATTGTTTTGGCAGGTCGTGACCTGGTCGGTGAATCAAAAACAGGTTCAGGTAAGACTCACACTTTCCTATTACCGATTTTCCAGCAATTAGATGAAGCTAGCGATAGTGTGCAAGCAGTCATTACTGCACCGAGCCGAGAATTAGCTACTCAAATTTACCAAGCAGCCCGTCAGATTGCAACTCACTCAGAAGTGGAAGTTCGTGTGGTTAATTATGTGGGGGGGACGGATAAGGCTCGCCAAATTGAGAAATTGGCAAGCAACCAGCCTCATATTGTTATCGGAACGCCTGGCCGTATTTATGACTTAGTTAAGTCTGGTGACCTAGCTATTCACAAGGCTAAGACCTTTGTGGTTGATGAGGCAGATATGACCTTGGATATGGGATTCTTGGAAACTGTTGATAAGATTGCTGGAAGCCTTCCAAAAGACCTGCAATTCATGGTCTTCTCAGCGACTATTCCACAAAAGTTGCAACCATTCTTGAAAAAATACTTATCAAATCCTGTTATGGAGAAAATCAAGACCAAAACTGTTATTTCTGACACCATTGATAATTGGTTGATTTCTACCAAGGGACGTGACAAGAATGCTCAAATTTATCAATTGACTCAGTTGATGCAACCTTATTTAGCAATGATTTTTGTTAACACTAAAACGCGTGCTGATGAATTGCATTCTTATTTGACTGCTCAAGGATTGAAGGTGGCAAAAATCCATGGGGATATTGCCCCTCGTGAGCGTAAACGTATCATGAACCAGGTTAAAAATTTGGATTTTGAGTATATTGTCGCAACAGATTTGGCAGCGCGTGGAATTGATATTGAAGGTGTCAGTCATGTCATCAATGATGCCATTCCGCAAGATTTATCCTTCTTTGTGCACCGTGTTGGTCGAACTGGACGAAACGGCCTACCAGGTACAGCTATTACTCTTTACCAGCCAAGCGATGACTCGGATATCCGTGAGTTGGAGAAATTGGGAATTAAGTTTACTCCGAAGATGCTAAAAGATGGAGAATTCCAAGATACCTATGACCGTGATCGTCGTGCCAACCGTGAGAAAAAACAAGATAAGCTTGATATTGAAATGATTGGTTTGGTTAAAAAGAAAAAGAAAAAAGTCAAACCAGGTTATAAGAAGAAAATTAAATGGGCGGTTGATGAAAAACGCCGCAAAAACAAGCGTGCTGAAAATCGCGCTCGTGGCCGTGCCGAGCGTAAAGCAAAACGCCAAACATTTTAAGGCAATTGTTGGAGTGCTGAGCTCCAACTTTTTTTATTTATGAGAACGAACTATCTGGTAACTTCTAAAGCAAAATAGTTCTCAGCCACAAAAAAGCTAGAGCTTTCCAATGCTAAATTCCCAAAGTAAATTCCACCGCTAGTAGAAGTGGAAGTTAGTCTGATAAAAATCCTAAAAACCAGTGG
>CABTAV010000022.1:0-16530 GCA_902482895.1 uncultured Streptococcus sp.
TTACTAATACCAATGCTAACACAACCATCGAACCCCCAAGAACCAAATTCAATGTAAACGGCTCATGTAAGCCCATAATAGAAAAGATAGTTGAAAATACTGGAACTAAAAACAAGAAACTGCTAGCTACTGTTGCTCCCCTTTGTCCTAGACTATAAAACCACAGTCCAAACGAACCAACAGACGCAGGAATAATTAACCATATAAACCAAACCCAGCCCCAAAATCCTAAATTTAGAAAGTTATAACTTTCATGCACAGGTATTGAGAATAAGTAAAGGAATACCCCACCTAATAACAATTGCCAAGCTGTAAATATCCATGGACCGTTATCAAAAGGAATTTTCTTGGTGACAACTGTATTGATTGACCAACAAAATGAACCAAGTAAAGCAAACAAAGCACCTAAACTAAACGCAGATACATCTAGTCCAATACAAGTAACAACTCCAGCCACACCTAATATTAAGGCACTTATCTTCTGAATAGTCAATGTATCTTTTAACAAAAAATGTGCTAAGAAAGCTAACCAAAGAGGATTCGTAAATAAGATAATGGAAGACATCGATGACGACACATCATGAGCTAGGGCAAGATTAAGAAATCCCATGGTTCCAGCTGTCTGTAAGAGCCCGATAGTCACAACCAATATAAACCCCTTTATCTTGCTACCTTGACTTTTAGGGATGATAGTCCCTCCCTTGCCAAATAAAAACGATAATACCAACATCACTAACCCAGCAATAATAAATCGAACACCCCCAAGTAATAATGGAGGAGTCTTTTCAACTACTATGAGATATTTCCCAGTTGGAAAAGACGACCCCATAAAAAGTGTGGTAAGTAATATAGAAATCAAAAAAATAAAATTTGAACCTCGTTTCATTTATTTCGCCTTCTTTCAAAAGATATTGATGATATTTTTTGTCTTTTATTCTACTCTTTTAAAAATGAATGTCAAGAGATTTATCAAAAAATTCCAAGATTATTTTTTTAAACTCCTATGTATTGAGAAAAAAATAAAAAAAGACTATACTGGTAATTGTGGATAATGATTATCTTTTTATATGGAGGTACAAACATGCGATTGTCATCAGGTTGGGAACAGTCAGTCTATGTCTTACTCATGTTAGATCAGCTCCCTGAAGGAAAATATATCAATACAATTTCCTTGAGTGAACGGCTAGAAGTTTCAGATTCTTATTTGAAAAAAATTATAAAACTATTAGACAACGAAGGATTGGTTAAATCCGTTAGAGGGAAAAATGGAGGCGTTGCTCTTTCTAAACCCCTCAGCCAAATCACCTTTTACGATGTATTTGTAGCTATAGAAGGAAAAAATCGAATCTTTGAAAGTCAAAATCTTCTAAAAAAATTCTTGGGAAACGAGGAAAGTAAAAAGGCTAAAAGATGCGTTGTAACCAACTCTCTTGATATTATTGAAAACACTTTAGTTGCAACCCTGACTTCTATTACACTCAGCCAGGTAGCCCATCAATCTGAGATTAACTATGATTTAACCAATATCAGAAATTGGGTCAATAAATGCCAAAACTAGCTGGAGAAAAAATTTTTCAGCTAGTTTTTATAAATCCTTGACAAATCATTTTACAAGGACTATACTATATTTGAAGATATAATATATCTTCTATATCGTCAACAATGATCTTTCATTGCATACTTTTGGATAGCTAAAGAAAGAAGGTTCTTATGAAAGTTATTTTAGCTACTGACCAAGATGGTTTCCAACTGAAAGAAACCGTCAAACACTATCTGCTTCATTCTGGTTATGAAGTAATTGACCTCAACTCTACACAAGGTTCTGCGGATTTCGTTGATTCTACTGTCAATGCTATTACAGAGTTTAGAAAATATAAGCAAGCTCGTGCTATTCTTTTTGACAAGTTTGGACATTCTTTTACGCCTGCTAATAAGTTTAAAGGTATTATCTGCGCCGCTGTTTACGATGAACACTCAGCCATGATGACTATTCGACACAATTCTACTCCAATCATTACAATTGGTTCTGGAATTACAGGTGATATTTTAGCAGTTGAAATAGTCAAAGCCTTTCTTGAGCACAACTATGATTCTGGTCGTCACCAAGTTCGCATTGATATGCTGAACAAGCTCTGCTAGGAGGTATTCCCATGAAAATTGCTCTCGGTTGTGATCACATTGTAACAGATGTGAAGATGAAGATTTCAAAACACCTAAAAGAACAAGGTCATGAAATCATTGATGTTGGTACTTATGATTTCGTCCGTACTCACTATCCTATTTATGGTCGCTTAATTGCAGAGGAGGTCGTCAATGGACGGGCTGACTTTGGAGTCGCCCTTTGCGGTACAGGTGTTGGAATTGCTGTATCTGCTGATAAAGTGCCTGGAACTCGAGTTGTACTTGTCGGAGATGTTGCGACTGCTCGTTCCGCTCGTGAAAATCTCAATGCTAATATTGTTGCTTTCGGTGGTGCAATCCTAGGTATCAATTTCATTAACAACATTGTAGATGAATTTATCAATACCAAGTACAAACCAAGTCCTGAAAAAGAGGAATTGATTTCGAAAATTGATAAACTATCTGAAGTGAGTCCAGATGTAGCTGCCAATGATCATATCTTCGATGAAGAGAATGCCAAGTGGAATCGTGGAGAATATCACGATTAACTTGCATTCCTTCTTATATATTTTATCTAACCTTGAGGATAACTAACTCAAGGTTATTTTTACGTCATCAAAAAAGTCTAGAGATATTACTATCACTAGACTGAATATTTTTTACAATTTGAGTGCTACACGCGTTCTTTCCATGAAGTCGCTGTTGTTTGAAGAACTTTGTTGAGCTCATCAATGTTTTCAAAACCTGTTGTACGAAGCCATTCGCGAGCTGCTACTTCACCATCTTTGATGTAAGCTTCAACTGATCCAGCCCATGTAGCACGGCCACAAAGAACTCCGTTAAAGTTTGCACCTGATTCATGAGCAAATACCAGAGTATCTTGGAAGAGTTTAGCTGATACACCAGCACTCAAGTAGATGTATGGTAAGTTAGTTGCTTCATCTTGAGCTTTGAAGAAAGCTGCTGCTTCTTCACGTGTATAAACTACTTCACCTTCAGCAAAGCCTTCAACATATTTAATGTTAACAGGAACTTCTACTTTCAAGACATCAATGTTAAAGCGTGGGTCTGAGAAGACTTTCATAGCACCAATAACTTTGTATGGTTTTACTTTCGCGTATTCTACAGAACCAGCGTCCGCAATTTTTTCATCATAAGCAAGGATTTCAAGGAAGAATGGGATATCTTCAGCCACACATTCAGAACCGATACGTTCGATGTAAGCTTGTTTTTCTTGGTTGAGTTCGTCTGAGCTATCTACATCATAGTAAAGCAAGAATTTAACTGCATCTGCACCTTCTTCTTTAATACGTTTTGCAGACCAAACATCCAAGCAGTCTGGTAAGCGTTTTGTGCTTGTTGTGTCATAACCTGTTTTTTCATAAGCAAGGAGAAGACCAGCTTTTTCATCAAGAGCTTTAGTTGCTGGAAGTCCATACTCAGGATCAAGAAGCATTGATGAAGCGTATTTAGTCAATTCATCTGCCACCAAGACTTTCAGTTCTTCCATTTGAGCTACAGTTGGTTCTTCTGTTTGGTGTTGAGCCATGAGGCGTTTCAAAGCACCACGTTGGTCAAATGCAAGAGCTGAGATGATACCATTTTCATCAGAAAGTTTTTCTAAGCGTACACGTTTTTGTTCTGTTAAAGCCATTTTATACCTCTTTTACTATTAATTGATCATATAGAGCTTGATAATTGGCCATGTTGACATGACCAGTCATTTTTTCTTGAGCATTGAGCATACCAAGGACATTTGCCTTGATGAGTAATTCTGCATCCGATTCTTTGTTAAGAAGTCCTGAAGAAATTCCTGCCACAGTAGAGTCTCCAGATCCGACAGGGTTGACTACCTGAATTCTAGGAATATCTACCTTGTAGAAAGTGTCACCATGTTTGGCAAAAGCACCGTTGGCACCAAGTGAAACGATAATCCATTCAATACCTGCAAACAAAGGTTCTTGAAGGACTTCTTTTAATTCATCCAAATCCTCAGAAACTTCTCTTCCTAGAAGCTGAGACAATTCCTCATTATTTGGTTTGATGACTGTTGGTTTATGTGGTGATTCAAGAACCGCCTGAAGTGCTACACCAGAGCAGTCCAAGACAACAGGCTTGCCAGCTTGATTAGCAAGTTTTACCAAGCTAGCATAGTAATCAACTGGAAGGCCAGCTGGCAGACTACCTGAGATAGCTACTACTTCAACTGAGTCCAAGAGTTTTTTGAAATGTTCCAAAAAGTCTTGACCTTCCTGTTCCAATACTTCAGGACCTTTTTCAAGGACTTCTGTTTGGTTGTCTCCGTGGAGAATAGCGATACAGTTCCGAGTTTCTCCCTGAATTGAGAAGAAATCTTTCTTTACTTGATCATCGATATGTTCAACCAAAAACTCACCAAGTTTGCCACCCACTAAACCAGTAGCAAGAACAGGATCTCCAAATTCTGAAAGTACTCGGGTAACATTGAGTCCCTTACCACCAGCCGTTTTGGTTACATCCACCACACGATTGACAGTATCAATCTTCAACTCATCCAAAGGATAGGAAATATCAATGGATGGGTTCATTGTGACTGTTAAAATCATAGGTCACCTCTTAGTCGTGGTATTCTCCGCGATCCCATTTTTCAAGGAATTCAGTGAAGAAGTTTGCGTCTGTTTGTTGAGCATTGTGACTTTCAACGTGTTCAATTTTCGCAATCAATTTTTTGTTTTCTTCAGATGGTTTGTATTCAGCATGGATGAAAGCTTCGATGATATCACACATGAGCAATTCACCAGTAATCTTACCACCAAAACCAATAACGTTAGCGTTCAATTGCTCTTTAGCATAAAGGGCTGTTGTCATATCACGAACCAAGGCAGAACGAACACCTGGGACTTTATTTACAGCGTTGTTGATACCAACACCAGTACCACAGATACATACCCCAAGATCAGCTTGACCGCTAGTTACAGCTTCCCCTACTTTTTTACCAAAGATTGGGTAGTGAGTACGTGTATGGTCATATGTACCAAAGTCAATGACTTCATATCCTTTTGATTTCAAAAATTCTGAAACCGCCATTTTTTCATCTGTTACGATGTGGTCACATCCAATTGCAATTCTCATTAGTTATTCCCTCCGATTAATTATATAAATCTAATATCATTTATCCCTACTCAAGAAAAATCAAGATTAGCTTATACTCAATCAAAATCAAAGAGCAAACTAGGAAGCGAGCCGCAGGCTGTACTTGAGTACGACAAGGCGAAGCTGACGTGGTTTGAATTTGATTTTCGAAGAGTATTAGGAAGCGAGCTGCGAGCATAACTGAAGTTAGCTAAAGTGAGCTGACAACAGATTATCTTGATTTTTGAAGAGTATTAGCACATTTTGTTCAACATATCGACCCTAATTTGGTGACGTCCACCATCGTATTTACCGTTAACAAATCCTTTAGCGATGTTTTTAGCCAATTCATCACCAACAAGTTGTGCACCCATAGTGATCATACGTGAGTTGTTGTGTCCACGAGTCATATAAGCTGAACGTTCGTCAGATACTTCTGCAGCAACCATTCCTTTGATTTTAGTTGCGACCATAAATGGACCAGCTCCATAAGCATCAATCACGATACCAAGGTTTTGTTCTTCTTTGTTTACTTCTGCAGCAACAGCAAGAGTCACATCAACAAAGTCTTGACCTTCAGCTGTAACATCCACAACGTGGAAGTTTTCTTTTTCTAAGAAGTCTTTCACAACTTCTTTCAATCTCAAACCTGCAGCATCTGCACCGATAACAATAGACATATTGTATACTCCTTTTTATTTTTCTAGGCTAGTAAAACCTTTTATAGTTAGCAGTTTACCTACAAAAGATTTCTAGCAGTTTATTGACAAATTAGATTGAATGAGATGAATGACACCTTATTCAAGTTTAGGAAACCAGTTCCCTAGAAATAATCTTTCTCCACGCAAGAGAATATAACAATTGATTATTTGTTTGTTACAAACATCATTTGTTGCTTACAAACATAATATACTCCTATTTTCTGAAAAAGTCAACAGTTAATGTTTGTTTTTGTGTTTTTTAACTAAAAAATTTCGATATCAAAACCAATTTGATCCACTTGACCAGGTTCTAGGAGACGGACATTCTTCTTATCTTCTAGACGATCTCCTTCTTCAAGGGATGTTGACAAGCCAGACCATGGTTCAAAGGCAATGAAAGGACCTTTATTCAAAGTTGACCAGATGATGAGGTTTGGAAACTCTGCAAAGTGCACTTTCAATCCCTTATCATGTTTACGAGAAAGAAGGGCAATTGTTCTAGATTGCAATTCATCTAAGGTGACTGCATCTATGCTGAAAAGATCATAATTAAGATCTAATTCTTTTTGACCCTCTAGCCATGGACTTCTATCTTGGAAATCCAACATACCTGTTTCTGGGAAAGGACGTGGAACAGAGCAAGTCTCTTCTTTCTCAAACTCTAAATAGTAATCTTCATAGACTTCATCATCCAGTAGAGGACAATTAAATCCTGGATGGCCACCAATAAAGTAAGGCATGACCTTGCTAGTTTCTTTATTAAATATTTTGTATTGAGTCCGTACTGTCTTTCCAGTAAGGCTATAAGTGATTTCTAGGCGGAAATGATAAGGGTAGTTCTGATAGCTATTCTCATCGTCTTCAATTGCAAAAGTTACACTATTATCTGTCTGTTCAACTAATTCAAATTCTTTCTTGCGAACCAAACCATGACGAGGAATCTTTCCTTGGATTTCTTGTCCATTATCATCTATATAAAGTGCTATATCCTCTCTCAATGAACCACAAATGGGAAAAAGAACAGGAGCTTGTCCACTCCAATAAGTAGCATCCCCTTGCCACAAATACTCAAGTCCCTCAGCATCTTTTATAGAAGAAAGAGCACCACCAAAACTGTTAAATTCAACTCTTAATTGTTCTGATTTTAATTCAATTACCATTATTTTCTCCGATTTCTTGATAGTTTATAAAAAACTAGGCTGTCACTCCTAATGGTATGACAACCTAGTTTCAACAATTTACACTCTGCGAAAATCCAATTCAAACTTCGTCAGCGTCACCTTGCCGTACTTTAGTACAGGCAGCGGCTAGCTTCCTAGTTTGCTCTTTGATTTTCATTGAGCTTACATTTTATAGGAGCGCATTATTTTGCTTTTGCTGCGTACTCTTCGTTACGTTTGATCATTTGTTTTCTGTACCAAGCAAAGATACCGATATAGAATACAAGGAAGACTACTGCACCAAGGATTGCTTTGATATCACCAGTTGTAGTGTTACCAATTGTCCAACCAAGAAGTTTTTCGATTGGTCCTTCAAGAGTTGAGTGAGTAATCAATTGAGTTTGGCTCACACCTGCTGGGAAGGCACCTACACCTTTAGCAAGTTCTGTTGCAAATGGTGCGATAAGTGTACCTGAAAGAAGGAAGAGTGGCAACAAGAGTGTTCCGAAGATAATCATACGGAGCAATTTACCACGTGTTACAACCAAGAGAGCTGGAGTAACACCCATAGCGATGATACCTGCAAGTGGCAAGATACCATTTCCGACTTTTGAAAGAAGCACGGCTTCAATCAACATGATTGGTGCAAGTACGTTCGCACAAGCCCAAATTTCAGCACGACCAGCGATGAATGGCCAGTCAAGACCAATGTTGAATTTACGTCCTTGAAGACGTTTAGTAGCAACGTTTGTAATACCTTGTGAAAGTGGTTCTACGGCAGCGATGAACCATGAACCGATAAGTGAGAAGAGTTCCAAAGATACACCAGCTGTCAAACCAAGAGACAACCATCCTCTGATAACAAGACGCCATTTATCTGCATCTGCAACCCCTTCAATTGGATGTGGAGTTCCCATAATACCGATAACGATACCAAGGATGAAACCGATAAAGAATTTAGATCCCCAGAAACCGATTTTCTTGTTCAATTTAGCAGCGTCAAAGTCATATTTATCAAGTCCTGGGAAGAATTTTTCAAAAATCTTATCCAAAACCATGATAACTGGGTTCATCATGTAGTTCATGTGAGTTGAAGTCATTGGTGATGAACTTGGAGCGTTAAGAAGGTCGTCAAATGTAGGTTTCATCAAGTCAGAGTTGATAATTTTCAACACACCAACAAGGACGATAGCTGCTGTAGCAATCAATAGTGAAACCCCTTGGCTCACACCGTTGTTGTCTGCATACCATTTAATCAAAAGACCTGTGATAGACAAGTGCCAGATATCGAAGATATCGACGTCAAGTGTATCAGTTTTCTTCATAGCAAGCATTACTACGTTGACAATCAACATGATAAGCAAGAAGTAAAGTGTCCAAGCAGATCCCCAAGTGATTGTTGCAAGTGGTGCCCAACCAACGTCAGTGATACTCAATTGGATACCTGTGTTTTCAACGAATTTTGCAAGTGATGCTGAGAAAGCACCATTTAGCATACCGATGATAGCTCCGATACCAGTAAGAGCGATGGCAAGTTTGATACCACCTTCAAGCGCTTTGGAGAATTTCACTCCAAAAAGTAAAGCCAATACTGTCAAAATGATTAACATGATGACAGGTCCACCCATATCTAAGATGGGCTTGAAAAAATTGCCGATTAGGTCAAAGATTGCATCCATAACAGTTCCTCCCTTTTTATGTTATATGAATGTTAACAAATTAAAATTAGCTTAATCCGTGTTCTTTAATAGCTGCTTCAATATTATCAAATACTGGAGCACTCATCGCTGGGATACGGAATAAGATTGGTCCAGCTTCGATAACTGGAATACCTGGGTCAAAACCAAGGTCTGTCGCAGCAATTGGTGTAAAGATATCATAGCCTTTGATAAGGTCTTCATTAACGTCTTTGACCATAACCGCATCACAGTGAACATCGTAACCGCGGTTTGAAAGTTCTTCTTCAAGAGCACTTTTAATTTGGTGGCTTGAGTTAACACCTGCACCACAGGCAGCAAGAATTTTAATCATATGGATTTCCTCCGATTTAATATTTTTAATAGACAAGATTATGCAGTTTCTTCAGCGATATAAGCATAGAGGGCTTCAGGATCAGAAATTTTTGATAGGTCTTCAAGATGACCATTTCCAGTAAAGAAGTCCATCAACTGAGCAAGAATGTTCGTTTGACTTGAACTTGAGTTATTAATGATAAAGAAGAGCAAGGATACTTCTACTTCCTTATCTGGCGCAATCATATTGTGGAAAGTCACTGGTTTTTCTAATCGAACGACCACAACTTTTTCAGCTAGATTATGAACAATATCAGTATGAGGAATAGCCACATTCGGCAAATCCTTACCTAAAAATTCCATATCTAAGCCAGTTGGAAATGACTTTTCACGCGTGATCAAGGCTTCACGATAGGTTGGAGTTACGATTTCTCGTTCTTCCAATAAAGTTGCAACCTGATCAAAGAGATGTTCTTGATTATCCGCTTCTAAGCAAAACACAAGGTTTTTGTCAAAGAAATGATCTAATCCCATAAGGTTTTCCCTTCTTTCCATTAACTTTATGCTATAAGTATAACACTATATGAAATCGTTGTCAATATTTTTCTGTTGTTTTTTGTTCATTTTTTGTTTTTTTTATATCTAACAACCATATTTCAAACAGTTATTAAAAATATCAAACTAAAGTGAAATAAAAAAATATCCGACTATTTCAGCCAGATGTTGGAATTTTTAATTTTCGTTTTTAAGAATTTCTTCTAATTTATGATAGTCTTGGACACTGTCGATTTCATAGATGCTATTGCCTTCTAATTCTTCAACATAGACATCCAGCTCTTTGATATTGTCCTTAACCATATTGTCCCAGTAGAGATCAACAAATTCACCACTCGCATAAGCCTTGTCGATAAAGCTGACAATCTTTTCTGCTGTTGGAGCATCCCAGAAGGATACACCACTAAGGATGCGACCTGCCTTACTATCAACAATAATGTCTTGAACCTTGTAGTCATCTCCATAGACCAAGAACCATTCGTTGGTACAATCTTCACGATAAACACTAAAATAAGTCGAACGTGTCAAATCATTGCGGAACATATTTTTAAAGAGATAGTTATCTGCATCAATAACATAGCTGTTGGCCAATTCTTCTTTTACAAGATAGAGAGAGTAAAAGTTATTGTAGTCAGCGTATTTATCATTGAAAACGAGGCGAACTCCATATTTTTCTTTCAAGTAATCGAATTGTTCTTTAAGATAACCAACGATGATGATGATGTCATTAATTCCTTTTTCTTTGAGAAACTCAATTTGGTACTCAATCAAAGGTTTTTGATTAACCTGAACCAAGGCTTTAGGGGTATTTTCAGTCATAGGACGCAAGCGAGTTCCCAATCCCGCTGCTAAGATAATGGCTTTCACACGAATCTCCTTTATTCTTTAATAATAATATAAACTCCAGCAATGACGACAAGTGACGTAATAATTGTCAGCATATCTAGCGGTGCACCCAAGAAAACAACTGCGAACAAGACAGTCCAAACTACATAGCTCACATTCAAGCCTGTAGCCTTGGCTGGTTGCAAGCGATTGATAGCGATATAATAAGCCAAATAGGAAATCATATCAAAGGCTGCAAAGACAATCATGAGACCTAGCAATTGTCCATTGGCCACTTCTGCAAATGACTGATGAGAGAAGAGCACAATCACAAGATAGGACAAGAATGAAGTCACTTGACGGATTAAGAGGGCTTCGATTTCACTCAATTCACTTTCCATGGCAAAGGAGCTAAGGACACTCTCACTCCCCCATGCAATAGCACAAACTAAAGCACAAAGAATCCCAATGTAGAAAGAATTAACCTGTTCAACCTTATAGGTTTGAGCAATAATCCCTCCAATAATCAAGACAATCCCAAACACAGTATTTTTTGAAATTTTGTGCTTCAAAAAGAAGAAAGCCAATAAAACTGAAATCGCAGGGTAAATAGCCGATACAGATGAAGCTAAGGAACTTCCGATATACTTAACTGCGTAAAGATTGGCCTGCATACCGATAGGGCCTGCTAATAAGGCTCCCATGATAACACTAACATTGCGAATATTTAAGAAAATTGAGAGACGAACTTTTCCTTCTTTCACCAAGAGAAAAACTAGTAAGATAAAGATACTCAAGAAATCGTGAGCAGCGGCCACCACAAAGGGCGACAAATCTGTAAAAATCGAAAAGATATAAGCACTAATCGTTAGACCTAAACCCCAGAAAATACCTGAGAGTAGACCAAAAGAAACTCCATTTTTATTTTTCATCTAAACCTCCATAATATGACAAACCTTTAACAGCTCTTTGGTAACGACTCACACCATAGTCACCAAAATCTGCACCTTGCTCTTCTTTGTAGACTGTCCATAGACTCCAAATAGCATCTTGTAAAATTTTATAAATGGCAATCTTTTCACGAGAGACAGGTGTTTGCTCACTCTCATAATGAGACAAGAAGTCTTCTTCCTCTTGACGAGTAAATTCGGACTCTAAAAAGAGGGCTGCCAAATCCCACATTGGATCATTCATTGATGAATATTCCCAGTCAATCAGATATAGACGTCCTTGAGGTGATTCGATAAAGTTTTCAGGCACCAAATCGATATGACAAGATTTTCTGTCAACACCTAAGTCAGCCAGTCTTTTCTCTAAGGAGAAGACTTCTTTTCTAACTGCTTCATAGTTAGCATAAGGAATTTTTTCCTCAATCAAGGATTCATATTTTTTGATTTCTTCAAAAGGAGCAAATTCTCCTCGTAATTCCTTGCCAGAGGCATGAATGGTTTGTAAAATTGGAGCAATTTTATCAAATTTTGTCTTGATTGACGTTGAATCCAGCGTAATCGCAGATTCGATATACTCATTTACTTTGATACCAGCTTCAATATCAAAAAGATAATTTTTTACATCTAAGTCTAAATCCTTTAGTAGTTCAAGATTGTACTTTTCATCTTGACGATTGATCAGCTTTTCTGTCCCTTTACCAAAGAATTTAACAATGTATTGCTTATTTGTTGTTTTGACCAAATAGTTTTGATTGGTCATTCCCCCCAGTTGTTCAACACTGAGGACTTCCTCTTCTTCACTAAGTAGAGAAGAAATTTTTTCTTTAATGATTTTCTCCACAATTAACCTCCAGCACTTATACTTCCCACTTAAACACGGTTTTAAAGGCTGTGTTTAAATCGGTTGCAAAGACACGGTGAATATCTTTAATTTCTCTTACAGGTTCTTCTAGATAAAGGATATTTTTAAGACGATTGGCAAATTTCTTGACTTCCATCATTTGGATGGCATTTTCAAAATCAATGCGACCAGAACGAGAGGACCCAATTAAGAGCAAGCCTTTTTCTAAGGCATCGCGAGTATTGAGATTGACTTTATACTCACTAACTCCCATCATAAGAATCGTTCCCTGAGGACGAATATAGCGAATCAAATCATTAATGGCTGGTCCAGTACCATCACCACCACAACACTCAAAAGCATGGTCAAAGGCCAAATCTTCAGGAATATTATCAGTGATGTAGCATTCTTTGGCAAATGAGAAGAGTTCCAACTTTTCCCAATGACGACCAATAACCACAATCTCTGCTTCTGGCAAAGTATAGTTGATAATATTGGCAACCACAAATGCTAAACTTCCATCTCCGATAACGGCGATTCGGTCCCGCTTACTATGAGCAAGAGTCAATAAACGATTCATAGCGTGCATGCCAACACTGACAAACTCTGTAATGGCTGCAACCGTATCTTCGATAGCATCATAAGCCACCACACGATCTTTAGGGAGAGAAACAAACTCTCTCATAAAGCCATCAAATCCACTAGACAAGAAATGAGTCCCTGTCATGTAGTTCTCATAGAATTCTTCATCACTCTGCATAGGAGGCTGATTGGGAATCATGACAACTTTTTGACCAACCTCGTAGGTTCCTGTCGGGTCAGAAATAACGTTTCCACATGACTCGTGAATCATTGCCATTGGAAGCTTTTTATTCAAAATCTTTGGATCACGTTTTCCTTGATAGTAACGCTGATCCGCATGACAGACCGCCATATAATTAGGGCGGATGAGGATATGATTCTCTTGGTCAATAGCCTCTTCCTGATATTTGACATTGATAAACTTAGGCTTAGTTAGTTGATAAATTTGATTAATCATTTTACTAGTCTTTCTCAATCATACTTTTTGCAATCTTCAAATCTGTTACGGTTGTGATTTTAAGATTTGAATATTCACCCTTGGCCAAGGCCACATCTTTTCCTTTAATGACAAAGATTTTACATGCATCTGTCAAGATTTCCTTCTCTTCATCAGAAAGAGATCCATAAAGGTCCATGAAGTCCTTGCAACGGAATGTTTGAGGTGTTTGTCCTTGATAAAGGTGAGCACGATTTGGAATATCTGTAATGAATTGACCATTGGTACTTTCAACGATAGTATCAACCGCTTCTACCACTGTGTCCACTGCGTCATGATTTTGCGCAAGTTTGATATTGTCTTGAATCATGCGAAGTGTAATAAATGGACGAACAGAATCGTGGGTAACAACGATATCATCTGGAGTAAGCGGACGATAAGCATCAATGGCTTCAATGATTTTCTCAATACTTGTATTGCGGTCAGCACCACCTTTTGTAATGATGATACGATTCTTATGAAGAGGAAGATATTTATCTACAAGATCCTCTGCATGAGAAACCCAGTCTCCATGAACCCCAACTACAATTTTTTCAATACTTGGTTCCAAGACAAATTTTTCAATTGTATGAATCAAGATAGGTCGATCACCTAACTCTAAAAATTGTTTTGGCAAGTTACTGATTCCCATGCGTGTGCCAGTTCCACCAGCAAGAATTCCTGCATAAATCATCTATTTTCTCCTTTGTCTTACTAAAAAAACTTATTCTCTCTATTATACCACAATCTAGTCCTATCATGAAAGAAATACCGGCCCTCCCGTTCTAGAATAGAAGGATTAAGGAGTTCTATTATTCAAAGAAACTAGTCCATTTCTAGTAATGACTAGGAATTCTGTAGCAATTACTAATAAATGGCTGTGAAATTTTAGAGTTCTTCAGAATAATATACTTTCCTTAAAGAAAACTTAAACTTACATTTTCTTAATACAAGAAAAAGCTAGGAAATGATACATTGTCTGACAGAGACACACTTCCTAACTTCTTATTTTTTAGTAAAACTCACCAGTCTTACTCTTCCTTATCTTGATTTTCAGTTCCTTTAACTGCTTTTTTGAATTCAGATAACATTTTACCGATTGATTCACCTAGTTCAGGCAATCGTTTTGGGCCAAAGATCAAGAGAGCTCCTAAAACGATGATAATCAATCCTGGTGCTCCGATATCACGTAAAATTCCCATTTCTCTCTCCTTTCTGCTTGCGTTTCATAATGTATTTGCTGATAGCAATACTCAATTCATAGAGTAATATAAAGGGGGCAGTCATTGCCAAATCGCTGACAAAGTCAGCTGGTGTCAAGATGACTGCAAGTACCAATAAGATAAAATAGGCATATCGGCGATAAGCAATCAATAATTCTGATCCAATGAGTCCAATCGACGTCAAAAAGGCAATGATAACCGGCAATTCAAAAATCAGAGCCAAGGGCAAGGTCGTTTGAAAGACAAAGGACAGATAATTTTGGGCTGTTAACTGCATTTCAAATAGACCTTCTCCCAACCCTAATAAAACTTGAAGTAAGGCTGGTGTTACAAAGTAAAAACCAAACGCCAGTCCAACTAGAAAACAAAGGAAACTAGCTGGAATATAGGCAAAAATTGCTCTAGCTTCTTCCTTCTTTAAACCAGGTTTGATGAAAGACCAAATATGATACACCGTGTAAGGCAAGTTTATTGTAAAGGCCATCAGACTAGCCAAACGTATGTATATCCATAAAATATCATTAGGGCCTAAAACAATCAACTTTTGCTGAAAAGATTGGGTCACATACTGGTAAATCTGGTCTGCAAAAAGCAGAGAGATACAGAATACCAAAAAGAAACAAATGACCACTGCCAATAATCTCTTTCTGAATTCTACCAGATGTTCAACGATTGTCAATTCTTTTCTATCCATCTATTCTTCACCCTGTCTGAAAGTGACAATCAAGACTATCACGACAAATGCTAGCTGACTAGCCAAACCTTCCCAACTTGGATAAATTCCAAGTAAGTCGATTGTTGGAAATCCTGTTAGCAAGTGATTTGGTGCTATATTGGTTAACTGAAGAGCATGGACACTAACTCCCAGCATCTTGAAAGCCAAAGCATAAATCATCCAAGTCAAGATAAAGAAGACCTTATGAGGTAGGAAGAATTGACTGGCCTTGTTCATCACGATGGCAATAATTACCAGAACCAGCAAGGCAAGTGAAATTCCCAAGACAAATTCAAAGCTGGAAATTCTTGGTAAAATCCCAACATAAAAGAGAATGGTTTCTGCTCCCTCACGGAAAACAGCTAGAAAACTGAGGGCAAACATGGAAATGAAGGAACCTGTTTTAGTCACTGTTTCCATTTGCGACTCCATAAAGGCATTCCATTTTTTGACAGAAGATTTGCTGTGGAGCCAGATTCCAATTAAAATCATCATAGCTACTGCAAAAATTCCCACTGCTCCTTCGATGATTTCACGATTTGAGCCTGATGTTACTGCTGGAAAGGCAATTTGCAGGATGAAAGCAATAAGGAGACTGGCCATGATTCCTGTGATAGCACCACCATAAACCCACTTGAGCCCTTTACGCATCTTGGCTGCTTTCAAGGTCGTCACCAAGGCCATGACAATTAAAAGGGCCTCTACACCTTCTCTTAGGAGAATGAGCATGGCATCAAAGGCATTGTAACGTGCGCTAGTATCAATTTGTGATAAATCTGCAATCAGTTTTTCTAATTTTTCTTGGTAGTCCTTCTCACTTCCCTTAACCATAATCACAGGGCTTTCACTTTCCACTCGAGTATAGAGGGAAGGATTGGTCGTGCTGACAGAACCTTCAATCGTTGGCTAGATAGTAATAAATTCCTTCATACTGGCTGCTCCTGATGATTGGTCGCCAGCTTGGAATTGGTACAAAGCCTTCTTCAAAAGGGCAATACCGTCTTTAAGACTCAAATCAGACGATGCTTCTGCGACTTCTTTTCCGGTTACAAAATCATCAATAGCCTTTTTTAAGTCTTCAAAGGAAGTCTGGATTGAATTAAAATCTGTAGGCTCGGTTTCCATGCTACTACGCAGGAAGGAAATTGCTGTTTCAACACGTCCATAATGGGCCGTACTATTGTCACGAACCACACTTTCATTGATGGTCCAAGTGGAATTCATTTTCTTAAAGGCCTCTCGAACCTTTTCCAAATCTT
>CABTAV010000023.1:0-16490 GCA_902482895.1 uncultured Streptococcus sp.
TTGCGAGATTATCAGGAAAAGGGAATCGGCTGGTTGCAAATGCTCCATCATTATGGTTTTGGTGGGATTTTGGCTGATGATATGGGATTGGGGAAAACCCTCCAGACCATTGCATTTTTGACCAGCCAAGTGACAAAAGAAAGTCGAGTCTTGATTCTCGCTCCGTCGGGTTTGATTTACAACTGGGCGGACGAGTTTCAGAAATTTGCCCCACAATTGGATGTGGCTGTCGTTCATGGTTTGAAAGCTAGTCGTGAAGAGATTCTTGCTGAAAGCCATCAAATCTATGTGACTAGCTATGCTACCTTCCGTCAGGACAGTGAGCTTTATCAGGGGATGGCCTTTGACTTCCTTTTCTTAGATGAGGCTCAGGTTATGAAAAATGCCCAGACCAAGATTGCCCAGACCTTGAGACAATTTGTGGTGCCGTCGGTCTTTGCCTTGTCAGGAACTCCTATTGAAAATCATCTAGGTGAGTTGTGGTCTATTTTCCAAATCGTCATGCCAGGACTCTTGCCAAGCAAGAAAGAATTTATGAAATTGCCAGCCGAGCGCGTGGCTCAGTTTATCAAGCCTTTCGTCATGCGGCGCAAGAAAGAAGAAGTTCTGACTGAATTGCCAGACTTGGTCGAAGTGGTTTATAAGAATGAACTGGAAGACCAGCAAAAGGCTATTTACCTAGCCCAGTTGCAACAGATGAGGAACCGTCTGGCTCAAGTTTCAGATCAGGAATTTCAGCGAAGTCGAGTGGAAATCTTATCTGGTCTAATGCGCTTGCGCCAAATCTGTGATACCCCTGCCCTCTTTATGGAAGATTATCAGGGTGCTAGTGGTAAACTGGATAGTCTTCGAGACTTGCTGGTACAGGTGGCAGACGGCGGACACCGTGTCTTGATTTTCTCGCAGTTCAAGGGAATGTTGGAGAAAATTGAACAAGAACTGCCAGACTTGGGCTTGACATCTTTTAAAATTACGGGTTCAACCCCAGCCAAGGAAAGACAAGACATGACCAAGGCCTTTAACCAAGGGGAAAGAGATGCCTTTCTGATTTCCCTCAAGGCTGGTGGGGTTGGTCTGAACCTGACAGGTGCTGATACAGTGATTTTGGTTGACCTTTGGTGGAATCCTGCGGTGGAAGCGCAAGCCATTAGCCGTGCCCATCGGATGGGTCAGGAAGAAATGGTTGAGGTCTATCGCTTGGTTACTAGGGGAACCATTGAAGAAAAAATCCAGGAACTCCAAGAACAAAAGAAACATCTGGTGTCACAAGTATTGGACGGAACAGAGTCACGTGGCAGCCTAACCCTAGCAGAAATTAGAGAAATTTTGGGAATTTCTGAAGCCAGCACTTGAAAAATCAAGACAATACGCTATAATGAAGTGTTGAAAGGAAATAGAAAATGAAACAAGAACGATTTCCATTGGTGTCAGATGACGAGGTCATGTTGACTGAAATGCCAGTCATGAATCTCTATGATGAGTCTGATCTGATCAGTAATATCAAGGGTGAGTATCGAGATAAAAATTATTTAGAATGGGCTCCTATTGCTGAAGAAACACCAGTTAAACCGATTGAAAAGCAGGTAGAGGGACCTAAAAAGGCTCCATTAGGAGTCAAAAAAGAAGGAAAGAGCTATGCGGAGGTGGCGCGTGAAGAAGCGCGTGCAGATTTGAAAAAGAAACGCTCGGCAAGTTATCTGACTAAGGATATCACTCCTACAAGACGCCATTCTCAGCCAAGTCTAGTTAGACAGGGTAATCAACCTACCGCTCCTTTCCAAAAGGAAAATCCTGGTGAATTTGTCAAATATAGTCAAAAATTGACCCAGTCTCATTACATCTTGGCGGAAGAAGTGAGCAATATTTCGACTCAAGCTGAGCCAAAAGAAACTTCAGGTCCAAAGAAAAATAATTATGATTTTCTGAAGAAGAGCCAAATCTACAATAAAAAGAATCAACAAAAAGAACAAGAACGTCAGGTTGCCCAAGAGTTGAATCTGACAAGAATTACGGAATAGGGGAGAAAACATGTCAAAGACATATCATTTTATCGGAATTAAGGGATCAGGGATGAGTGCCTTGGCCTTGATGTTGCACCAAATGGGACACAAGGTTCAGGGATCAGATGTTGAAAAGTACTACTTTACTCAACGTGGTCTTGAGCAGGCAGGGATTACCATTCTTCCTTTTGATGAAAAGAATCTAGACGGTGATATGGAAATTATCGCTGGAAATGCCTTTCGTCCAGATAACAACGTCGAAATTGCTTATGCGGATCAAAATGGCATTAGCTACAAACGTTACCATGAGTTCCTAGGTAGCTTTATGCGTGATTTTGTTAGCATGGGAGTAGCAGGAGCGCATGGAAAAACTTCAACGACAGGTATGTTGTCTCACGTTTTGTCTCACATCACGGACACCAGCTTCTTGATTGGAGACGGGACAGGTCGTGGTTCAGCCAATGCCAAATATTTTGTCTTTGAATCTGACGAATATGAGCGTCATTTCATGCCTTACCACCCAGAATACTCTATCATCACCAATATTGACTTTGACCATCCAGACTATTTCACAAGTCTAGAGGATGTTTTCAATGCCTTTAACGACTATGCTAAACAAATTACCAAAGGTTTGTTTATCTACGGCGAAGATGCCGAATTGCGTAAGATTACGTCTGATGCACCAATCTACTATTATGGCTTTGAAGCTGAAGGCAATGACTTTGTAGCTAGCGACCTTCTTCGTTCAACAACTGGTTCAACCTTCACGGTTCACTTCCGTGGACAAGAATTGGGTCAATTCCACATCCCAACCTTTGGTCGTCACAATATCATGAATGCGACAGCCGTTATTGGTCTTCTTTACACAGCAGGATTTGATTTGAACTTGGTGCGTGAGCACTTGAAAACATTTGCCGGTGTTAAGCGTCGTTTTACTGAGAAAATTGTCAATGACACGGTGATTATCGATGACTTTGCCCACCATCCAACAGAAATTATTGCGACCTTGGATGCGGCTCGTCAGAAATACCCAAGCAAGGAAATTGTAGCAGTCTTCCAACCGCATACCTTTACAAGAACCATTGCCTTGTTGGACGACTTTGCCCACGCTTTGAACCAAGCGGATGCTGTTTATCTAGCGCAAATTTATGGCTCTGCTCGTGAAGTGGACCATGGCGATGTTAAGGTAGAAGACCTAGCCAAAAAAATCAACAAAAAACATCAAGTGATCACTGTTGAAAATGTTTCTCCACTCCTTGACCATGACAATGCTGTCTATGTCTTTATGGGAGCAGGAGATATCCAAACCTATGAATATTCATTTGAGCGTCTCTTGTCTAACTTGACAAGCAATGTTCAATAGGATTTTCCCATGGAAATTCCAATTAAGATTATTCAGGCAAGTAAGTCGGATTTAGTTGAGATAGAGGCACTTCAGGCCTCATCTTTTCCAGCTGACAAGCAGCAACCTTCCCATATTTTAGAAGAAAGTATCCGTAAGTCTGCGGATACCTTTCTTCTAGCTAGGGATGAAAATCAGCTTCTGGGCTATGTTCTAGGCGACCCTCAGCCCCACAATCCGCAGTGTCTAGAAGTACATTCTTTAGTCATCGAGGCTGACCATCAGAGACAGGGCTTGGGAACGCTTCTTCTTGCGGCTTTGAAAGAGGTGGCAGTTGAGCAGGATTACAAAGCTATTCGTTTGAAGAGTCCTGATGAGTTGCTTTCCTATTTTGAAATGAACGGTTTTATTGATGAAGAAGAGACAGATTCTCTTTATGCAGCTAGTCAAGGTTTTAGTATGATTTGGTTTAATTTCTTTTTTTAGGAGGCGCAATGAAAATTAGGAAAGCAAGATTAGAAGATTTGGATCGTATCGTTGCGATTGAACTAGAAAATTTCTCGATTGAAGAAGCCATTCCTCGCTCTGTTTTCGAGGCGCATTTGCGAGAAATTCAGACCTCGTTTCTGGTTGCAGAAAAAGAGGGTAAGATTATTGGTTATATAGAGGGACCGGTTGGCCCCCACCGCTATCTGCAAGACCAATCCTTTACAGAAGAGATAGAAGATTATAGTCATGAGCCTGGTGGCTATATCTCTGTGACCTGTCTTTCTATTGCCAAGGAGGCACAGGGACTAGGACTAGGTCAGAAATTGCTAACAGCTTTGAAAGAACTAGCTCTTGAACACGAAAGAGAAGGCATTAACCTAACCTGTCATGACTATCTCATTACTTACTACGAAAAACATGGATTTGTCAATGAAGGCCAGTCCCAGTCAACCTTTGCAGGAGAAACCTGGTATGATATGGTCTGGGAAGCTAAAAAATAAGCTAGAAAAGCATGCTAGGTTGCTTTTCTTTCGTTTTTAAGATATAATATTATGGATTGTCAACGAGGAGGATAAACTTTTGAGTGAAAAGCCAAGAGAAGACGAAAAATTAAGCTTTAAAGAGCAGATTTTACGCGATTTAGAAAAAGTAAAACGTAATGAAGGGACTCGCCAAGAGGCCACTGAACTTGCAGAGAAAAAAGAAGCTCTATTTGTCCCTGAAACAAAACTCGCAGATGAAGATGTTATGGTTGCATCCCTATCAGCTGTTGAAAAAATTATGGAGAATGCACCACGTGTTCCAAAACATCCTAGTGAGGATATGCCTGCATCACCGGCAGATGAATCGAGAGTAGAAGCTCCGATTACTCCTCGTCACCCTAGTCAAGATGTTCCAGCTTCACCAGTTGAAGCAAGTCCATCAAGACCGGTTCCAGGGCCAGAGACTAATCGTCCACAAAAGGTCGAAGAAGATTTCAACGTAACTCCAACAAGAGTAGCTGTTTCTTATAAGACTGAAGCTAAAAAAGAGCCTCAGAAAGAAGTAACAAAACCAGAACCAGTTATGGAAACGGAAGCTGTTGAAGTCATTTCTGAAACTCCGAGTCGTAGTCGTCGTGAGACTGTTAAACCTGTCAAGAAGAAAAAATCACATTTGAAGGCCTTCTTCATTTCTCTATTGATTTTCCTTGCCTTGATTTCGGCAGGTGGTTACTTCGGTTATCAGTATGTCCAGTCATCTTTATTACCAGTTGACGCTAATTCTAAGCAGTATGTAACCGTTCAAATCCCAGAAGGAGCCAATGTCCAAGAGATTGGATCAACTCTTGAACATTCTGGTGTGATTAAACATGGTGTGATTTTTGCTTTCTATGCAAAATATAAGAATTATTCAGATTTGAAGGCTGGATATTATAATTTGCAAAAGAGCATGAGTACAGAGGATATCATTAAGGAACTCCAAAAAGGTGGTACTCCTGAACCTCAAGAACCTTCACTTGCAGATTTAACGATTCCAGAAGGATATACAATTGATCAAATCGCCCAAGCTGTAGGCCAATTACAAGGTGAATTTAAAGAACCTTTGACAGCGGAAGCTTTCTTGGCTAAAGTGCAAGATGACAACTTTATCAGTCAAGAAGTTGCTAAATATCCAAACCTACTCGAAAGCTTGCCAACGAAAGAAAGTGGGGCTCGTTACCGTTTGGAAGGTTATCTTTTCCCAGCGACCTACTCTATCAAGGAAAGCACAACTATTGAAAGTTTGATTGATGAGATGCTGGCAGCTATGGATAAGACCTTGACGCCGCACTATAGTGCAATTAAGTCTAAAAACTTGACAGTCAATGAATTGCTAACAATTGCTTCACTTGTTGAAAAAGAAGGTGCTAAGACTGAAGACCGTAAGTTGATTGCAGGTGTTTTCTACAACCGTTTGAATCTCGGCATGCCTCTTCAAAGCAATATTGCAATCTTGTATGCCCAAGGGAAGCTTGGTCAAAATATTAGCCTAGCAGATGATGCTGGAATTGATACATCAATTAATTCACCATACAATGTTTATACAAAACCTGGTTTGATGCCTGGTCCAGTAGATAGTCCAAGTCAGGACGCGATTGAAGCAAGTATCAACCAAACAAAGAGTGAGAACCTATACTTTGTAGCCAATGTTACAGATGGTAAAGTCTATTACGCAGTGACACAGGAAGAACATGATCGTAATGTAGCTGAGCACGTCAATAGCAAGCTTACTCAAAATAGTAGTTCAAACTAAGACAACAAACATGAGAATCTCAGATAGAGATTCAATACTATCGAAAGAAAGTTGAGAAAAATGGCAGAAAAAACATATCCTATGACCCTAGCGGAAAAGGAAAAACTTGAAAAAGAATTAGAAGAATTGAAATTGGTCCGCCGACCAGAAGTGGTAGAACGCATAAAGATTGCTCGTTCATATGGTGACCTTTCAGAAAACAGTGAATACGAAGCGGCTAAGGATGAACAAGCCTTTGTTGAAGGACAAATCTCTAGCTTGGAAACAAAAATCCGTTATGCTGAAATCGTCAATAGCGACTCAGTTGCCGATGATGAAGTAGCGATTGGTAAAACAGTCACTATTCAAGAAATTGGTGAGGACGAAGAAGTTTATATTATCGTAGGTTCAGCGGGTGCAGATGCCTTTGCAGGTAAGGTTTCAAATGAAAGCCCAATTGGACAAGCCTTGATTGGTAAGAAAACAGGTGATACAGCAACTATTGAAACACCTGTTGGTAGCTATGATGTAAAAATCTTGAAGGTTGAAAAAACAGCCTAAAAATAAAAAAAAGGAGTGAGGAGGCAGTGCGCTTCACTCACTCCTTTTTCCATTTTAAATTGAATTGGAGACGTTATGAGTTCAAAGAAGAAAAAAAATAAGATGGAGCGTGGTCTGACCAATCGTCACGTGCAGGTTATGGCCATTGCGGGAACAATTGGAACAGGACTCTTTTTGGGAGCAGGTCGCTCTATCAGCCTAACAGGTCCTTCTATTGTACTAATTTATATGATTACGGGAGCATTCATGTTCCTCATGATGCGTGCGGTTGGGGAAATGCTCTACCAAGACCCTGAGCAACATACCTTTATCAACTTTATCACGCGCCATTTAGGTAAGGGCTGGGGTTATTTCTCAGTTTGGTCTTACTGGCTATCCGTTGTCTTTATCGGTATGGCTGAAATCACAGCTATAGCACATTATGTGCAATTTTGGTTCCCTAGTTGGCCAAGTTGGATGATAGAGATTGGATTTTTGACCATTCTAGCCTTGGTCAATCTGATTGCGGTGAAGCTCTTTGGGGAAGTTGAGTTTTGGTTTGCTATGGTCAAGATTGTGGCTATTTTAGCCATGATTGCAACAGGTGTCTTTATGGTCTTGACAGGCTTTAAGACACCTCATGGAGTAGCAAGTTTGGCCAATATTGCTGACAATTTCTCCCTTTTCCCAAATGGTGGAGTGAACTTTGTCATGGCCTTCCAGATGGTATTCTTTGCCTATCTCATGATTGAGTTTATCGGGGTAACGACTTCAGAAACCAAAAATCCACGTCAGGTTTTACCAAAAGCCGTTAAGGAAATTCCTTTGCGTATCGCCTTTTTCTACGGTGGTGCTCTCTTAGCAATCATGGCTATCATTCCTTGGCGTGAGCTAGCATCGGCTGATTCTCCCTTTGTTACGGTATTTGAATTGGCAGGTATCAAGTGGGCGGCAGCCTTGATTAACTTCGTCGTCTTGACGTCAGCAGCGTCTGCTCTTAACTCAACCCTTTACTCAACAGGGCGTCATTTGTATCAGATTGCTCATGATTCGCCAAATCGCTTCCTAAAGGCTATTAAAGCAGATACTCTTTCTCGCCACAATGTGCCACAAAATGCTATCATCGCTTCAGCAATCTTGATTGCCCTAGCAGCCTTTATCAATGTCTTGCCAGGTGTTTCCGATGCCTTTGCCTTGATTACGGCATCGTCATCAGGTGTCTATATCGCCATTTATATCTTGATTATGGTGGCTCACCTTAAATACCGCAAGTCACCAGACTTTATGGCGGATGGCTACCTCATGCCCCACTATCGTTTCTTAAATCCGTTAACCATGCTCTTCTTTGCCTTTGTCTTTGTAACCCTCTTTTTACAAGAGTCTACATTTGTCGGAGCAATCGGATCAGCTATCTGGATTATCGGTTTCGGGATTTATAGCCAGTGGAAATTTAGAAAATAGATTAAGAACTCATCAACTCAGGTTGGTGGGTTTTTGCTAGTTTGACAGTCTATTGAAATAAGACTATAATCAAGCTGTATCAGTTTTCGAGGAGGTTTAGATGTACTTTAGATTGGAAAATAAAGAATCCCATAAATCACAAGAAATAGGGAATCTGATTCGTGTTTATAACCGTTCAAAAAGAGAAGAGGCTGAAAGTGAGCCACTTAATCTTTATGTCGAAGATGAAAAGGGCAATCTCATGGCAGGTTTGATAGCAGAGACTTTTGGAAATTGGCTAGAAATCGAGTATTTATTTGTAAAAGAAGAACTGAGAGGGCAAGGACTCGGTTCAAACCTATTGCAGCAAGCAGAAACTGAAGCTAAGAATCGAAACTGTCGTTTTGCTTTTGTCAATACTTACCAGTTTCAAGCTCCAGATTTTTATAAAATGCATGGCTACAAGGAAGTTTTTACCTTACAAGACTATCCCTACACAGGAAAAAGATTTTATTACCAAAAAGATTTGTAAGGAGAATATGAAATCATAAAGTAAAGAGGGGGCTTGACATAAGTATGGAGGTGGACTAATGGATATGAGTAACTATCGATAAGTAGCAGTTATAATCTACAAATTGTGTCTTTCTAGACGATATTGAGGACAATACAGTCGTAGCTAAGACATTAGATGTGAAATCCTACGATGCTGTAGATGTTTTGAGAAAATTGAATAAGCAGAAAACTCTCTATCATTTAGGTGGTAGAGAGTTTTTTGTTAATAAAATTTTACAAAATGACATTTATATATTGCATTAAGTTAGATATATGATATAATGTTGTTAAAAAGAGGCGCAACTTTTTAAAATTAATGAGAATCAAAGAGAAAACCAAGAATGTTAATGGAGGAATAAAAAATGGAAGTTATAAATGTAAGTAAGCATTATGGTCATTCAATCATTCTCAAAGATATAAATTTTGAACTTAATAAGGGTGAAATTGTTGGTCTAGTAGGGAGAAACGGAGTTGGCAAGAGTACATTGATGAAAATTCTTGTTCAGAATAATCAGCCGACTTCAGGGAATATTATAAGTAGTAATAATGTTGGCTATTTAATCGAAGAACCAAAATTATTTTTATCTAAAACAGGTTTTGAGAATTTAAAATATTTGTCAAATTTATATGGTGTTGACTACAATCAAGAAAGATTTGGAAGTTTGATCCAAGAGTTAGATTTGACTCAGTCTATTAATAAAAAAGTAAAGACCTATTCTTTGGGTACAAAACAAAAATTAGCTTTGCTTCTAACTCTTATTACGGAACCTGATATATTGATTTTAGATGAACCGACTAATGGTTTAGATATTGAATCATCACAAATAGTTTTAGCGGTTCTAAAAAATTTAGCTTTACATGAAAATGTGGGAATTTTAATATCGAGTCATAAATTAGAAGACATTGAAGAAATTTGTGAGAGGGTTCTTTTCTTGGAGAACGGGCTTTTGACATTTCAAAAAGTAGGAAAAGATAGTCATAATTACTTGTTTGAGATAGCTTTTTCATCAGCTACAGATAGAGACATTTTCATTACCAAACAAGAATTTGGGGATATTGTTCAGGAAGAGGGACTGAAAATTACTATGTCTGGGAATATTCAAAGTAGTGAGCTTTTTAAATTTTTTAACGAAAACTCTATTAAAGTAGTTGATTTTGAAACTAAAAAAGAGACGCTTAAAGATATTTATCTAAATCGTTCAAAATAAAGGAAGGTTATAATCATGAAATTAAATAAATTAAATTTTCTTAAGGAAAATATAAGAGATTTATATTCATCAGGCGTAATATATCTTGGATTGATTATCTCGTTTATACCGCCGATACTGGTTACATTCTTTATTCTAAAGAGTCAAGGGACATCACTTGGTATTAAGCATATTTCAAATTTTTATGCTATGCTCGGTATGTTAATGGCTGTTATACATGCTAACCGAATTATTAGTAGGGATTTTTCCCACAATGCGATAAGTTTATTTTATAATCAACAGAAAAATCGGATGATTTACGTCTTGTCCAATTTTCTATATGCCATCTCAGTTTCCATTATCTATGCTTTGAATGGTATTGTGTTACTAGTCATCGTAAGTAAATTGGGTGTTCCAGGTGCTTTAGGATTAGATTTTATAGTATCCATTGTAGTCAATACAATTTTGTTAGTCCTATTTTATTTTCTATTATCTTACATTTTCTATTTATACAAATTGAAAAGTGGCTTGGTATTTGGTATTTTAGTAGCTTTACTACTCTTTATCCCTAATATATTAAATACGATTATGATGAATACTAGTAATGATTTGTTTATCAAAGCAATTGAACTTCTTCCTTTTTATTCCTTACCTGTATTTGTTGCTTCAAATACGATGTCTATTAGTCAGTATCTTGTGGTAATCACTACAATCATTTTATTGTACTTTTTCACTCTCAAGAAAAGCAAGGAGTATTCATTTTAGTTTCATTTAGTATTATTTTGCAGACTTAAAATCTAGTAAAAAAACCAGTCATCTTGCTATGCTCCTGCTCTTGCTGTGTACACGTTTTTGTCTTATGCTAGACTCATTTCCAAAAGCATTATATAATAGTGATATGAAAGCAACTAAACTAAACAAGAAATACAAGCAATCAAAACTCGTTTAAAAGATTCTACTAAAGCTAATACTAAATAGCCAGCTAGGGAGTTTATTTCAAACAATCTAACATACTGATTTTAGGCTGAAGATAATATTGGAGTGCTAATTAATGAGGTTATAATAAATAGCTGACAGCTTGTGTTGGTTTGGGATTTTTTAAGAGTAGATGAGTATTAAAATTATTAGGAGGACGCAGGTGGCTAAAAATTTAAAATTAAAATTAGCTCGGGTTGAGCTTGATTTAACACAAGGTCAACTGGCAGAGGCTGTTGGGGTGACGCGCCAGACTATTGGTTTGATAGAGGCGGGGAAATACAATCCTAGTCTTTCCCTCTGCCAGTCCATTTGCAGATGTTTAGGCAAAACTTTGGATCAATTATTTTGGGAGGAAGAAGATGAAAAATAGATTTTTTTATTATCAATTACTAGACGAAAGAGAAGAACAACTGATCAATAAAGCGGGGGCTGAAAGTTTCTATATCTCTATAGCTTTCTTGATTTTATCTTATATGATTGCAGTATTAGCACCAAGTCTTTTTAATCCGAGAATGATTCTCATCACTATCATTATTGGAACTTCTTACTTTTTCGGCCGTGCTCGAGATTTTGGTGTGAACTACTATAGTCGTTTTCATTTTACAATTTTAGGGTGTTTGCTGGTAACTCTCGCTATTACGACTCTTTTGATGTTGCAGAATTATCAATTCAACATAGAAATTTATCAGCACAATCCTTTGAACCTTAAATACTTATCTGCTTGGGTCATTACTTATCTGATTTACCTTCCTTGGGTTTTTATCGGTAATCTCGGCCTTAAAAGTTATGGCGAATGGGCTCAGAAAAAATTTGAACAAGATATGGATGAACTGGAGAGTGGAGAATAGCTTGTTACTCTTTTCTCAATCCAGCCAAAATGTGTTATAATAGTACTAATTTATTGGAACACATGAAAGTTCTTGAAATTTTCATTGGTTTCTAGTTAAGGAAGTAGGAAAAGTATGTATCCAGATGATAGTTTGACATTGCACACGGACTTGTACCAGATTAACATGATGCAGGTTTACTTTGACCAAGGGATTCACAATAAAAAGGCGGTCTTTGAGGTGTATTTCCGCCAACAGCCTTTTAAGAATGGTTATGCAGTTTTTGCAGGTTTGGAAAGAATTGTAAGCTATCTTGAAGATTTGCGTTTTTCAGATAGTGATATTGCCTATTTGGAGTCGCTGGGCTATCATGGGGCATTCTTGGATTACCTTCGCAATTTCAAGTTGGAGTTGACTGTTCGTTCTGCCCAAGAAGGGGATTTGGTCTTTGCTAATGAGCCTATTGTGCAGGTGGAAGGACCTCTAGCTCAATGTCAGTTGGTCGAAACGGCTCTTTTGAACATCGTCAACTACCAGACATTAGTGGCGACTAAGGCAGCTCGTATTCGTTCAGTCATTGAAGATGAACCCTTGATGGAGTTTGGGACACGTCGGGCTCAAGAAATGGATGCGGCTATCTGGGGAACACGCGCAGCGGTGATTGGTGGTGCCAATGGAACTAGCAACGTGCGTGCTGGTAAACTTTTTGACATTCCTGTCTTGGGTACCCATGCCCATTCCTTGGTGCAGGTTTATGGAAATGACTATGAAGCTTTCAAGGCTTATGCTGCGACCCACAAAAATTGCGTTTTTCTTGTGGATACCTATGACACCCTTCGTATTGGGGTACCAGCTGCTATTCAGGTGGCGCGTGAGCTGGGTGATCAGATTAACTTTATGGGTGTGCGGATTGACTCTGGGGATATTGCCTACATTTCTAAGAAAGTCCGTCAGCAACTAGACCAAGCTGGATTTACAGAGGCTAAGATTTATGCTTCTAATGATCTAGATGAAAATACCATCCTCAACCTCAAGATGCAAAAGGCCAAGATTGATGTCTGGGGCGTGGGAACCAAGCTGATTACAGCTTATGACCAGCCAGCTCTTGGGGCAGTTTACAAGATTGTTGCGATCGAAGATGAAAATGGGAACATGCGCAATACCATCAAGCTGTCTAATAATGCGGAAAAAGTATCTACGCCAGGTAAGAAGCAGGTGTGGCGTATTACCAGTCGTGAAAAAGGCAAGTCAGAAGGCGACTACATCACCTATGATGGCGTAGATGTTGCCAGCATGACAGAAATCAAGATGTTCCATCCGACCTATACTTACATCAAGAAGACCGTTCGTAATTTTGATGCCGTTCCTCTCTTGGTGGATATCTTCAAAGACGGAAAATTGATTTACAACCTGCCTAGCCTGACTGAGATTCAGGATTATGCTCGTAAGGAATTTGACAAGCTTTGGGATGAGTACAAGCGTGTGCTCAATCCGCAGCATTATCCAGTGGATTTGGCGCGTGATGTATGGCAAGATAAGATGGACTTGATTGACAAGATGCGCAAGGAAGCCCTTGGCGAAGGAGAAGAAGAATGAGTTTGCAAGAGACTATTATCCAGCAACTAGGGGTTAAGCCAGTGATTGATGCTCAGGAAGAAATCCGTCGTTCCATTGACTTCTTAAAAAAATACCTGAAAAAACATCCCTTCCTTAAAACCTTTGTACTAGGGATTTCTGGGGGACAAGACTCGACTTTGGCAGGTCGTTTGGCTCAACTAGCTATGGAAGAACTGCGAGCAGAAACGGGAGACGACAGCTACAAATTTATCGCTGTCCGCCTGCCATATGGAGTGCAAGCTGATGAAGCAGATGCTCAAAAAGCTCTAGCCTTCATCCAGCCAGATGTCAGCTTGGTAGTTAATATTAAGGAATCTGCTGATGCTATGACAGCTGCAGTTGAAGCGACAGGTAGTCCTGTTTCAGATTTTAACAAGGGCAATATCAAGGCTCGTTGCCGTATGATTGCTCAATATGCCCTGGCAGGTGCCCATAGCGGAGCGGTCATTGGAACAGACCACGCTGCGGAAAATATCACAGGTTTCTTTACCAAGTTTGGTGACGGTGGTGCGGATATTTTACCCCTTTTCCGTCTTAATAAACGTCAAGGAAAACAACTCTTGCAGGAACTTGGTGCAGACCCAGCCCTTTATGAAAAAATCCCAACAGCAGACCTAGAAGAAGACAAACCAGGTTTGGCTGACGAAGTAGCTCTCGGAGTCACTTATGAAGAGATTGACGACTACCTAGAAGGCAAAACAATTAGCCCAGAAGCCCAAGCGACTATCGAAAACTGGTGGCACAAAGGCCAACACAAACGCCACTTACCCATCACCGTATTTGATGACTTTTGGGAGTAAAAAGGTCCGGGGGACCTTTTTACCCTGAGTTTAGAAATAAGAAAACGAGGAAGGTCCAGGGGACCTTTTTACCCCGAGTTTAGAAATAAGAAAATGAGGAACCTCCAGTGGAGGTTTTCAGCCTCTCACCTTGAAATAAGAAAGTGAGAGAAGGTCCGGGGGACCTTTTTAGCTTATTACCTTGAAATTAAAAAGCAAAGTAAATTTAAATTGAGATTGGACATAGAATCATCTATCAGAAAGCGAGGTAGCGTCATGAAAGCAATCGGTACGCAAATATTACAGACAGATCGTTTAATCTTGCGAAGATTTGTGGAAAGTGATGCAAAAGCCATGTTTCAGAATTGGGCTTCATCCGCTGAGAATCTGACCTATGTCACTTGGGATCCCCATTCTGATGTCGAGGTGACTCGAAATTCCATTCGTAACTGGGTTGCTTCCTATACTAATCCCAACTATTACAAATGGGCCATTTGTCTCAAAGAAAACCCGGAGCAGGTGATAGGAGATATCAGCATCGTTGCAATAGATGAGAACGATTCTTCTTGTGAAATTGGCTATGTTTTAGGCAAGGCTTACTGGGGACTTGGGATGATGACAGAGACCTTAAAAGCTGTCTTTGACTTTTGTTTTACTCAAGTAGGCTTTCAAAAAGTCAAAGCTCGATATGCCAGTCTCAATCCAGCTTCAGGTCGTGTCATGGAGAAGGCTGGAATGTCCTATCTAAAGACTATTACCAATGGTGTAGAGAGAAAAGGCTATCTTGCAGACCTTATTTATTATCAGATAAGCAGGGAAGACTAGTGAATTTTCTTTTCAGTTTACATCAAAGTCAGACTTTGTCTGGCTTTTTTTGCAACATTTTTTACATAACCTGATTAAATTCCTATTTTTCCCTATCATTGCCCCTGTTTTTTCTGGAGTTTTGGGGCTATAATAGTCCTATCAAATCAAAGAATGGAGGAAGGCAATGGATAATATAATCTTTTTTATCAGTGTTTTTCTGGCTGGAATTCTTTCCTTCTTTTCTCCTTGTATTTTACCCTTGTTACCGGTTTATGCAGGGGTCTTGTTGGATGACAAAGATGGTGCTCAGGCTTCTAGTGGCAAATGTTCAATCTCAGTTGTCAGTTTATTGCGAACTCTGGCCTTTATAGCAGGGATATCCTTTGTTTTTATCTTACTAGGCTATGGAGCTGGTTTTTTAGGCAATTTGCTGTATGCTTCTTGGTTTCAGTATGTGACGGGTACGGCTATCATTCTCTTGGGCTTACACCAGATGGAAGTCTTACATTTTCAGGGACTTTACAAGGAAAGAAGGCTACAATTACAGAGACAGGGGCAAAAGGGTAAGGGCTATAGTCAGGCATTTTTACTGGGCTTGACCTTTAGTTTTGCTTGGACGCCTTGTGTGGGACCGGTTCTGGGCTCTGTTTTAGCCTTGGCGGCTTCAGGTGGTTCAGGAGCTTGGCAGGGAGCTGGTCTCATGTTAATCTATACGCTGGGTCTAGCACTACCATTCTTGCTTCTAGCTCTTGCCTCCAGCTATGTTTTGAAACATTTCCGAAAACTTCATCCCTACCTCGGAACCCTCAAAAAAGTAGGTGGTTTCCTCATTATCGTGATGGGAATCTTGGTGCTTTTGGGAAATGCTTCCATTTTGACTACATTATTTGAATAGAGAGGAAAAAGAAATGAAAAAATGGCAAACATGTCTCCTTGGAGTAGGTTCAATCTGTTGCTTGGCAGCCTGTTCGGCTAAAAACATGTCAGACGAATCTACTATGAAGGAGCAAACAAAAACAGAACAAGTCAGAGCGCAAACTGCAACCAAGGGTCAGGCGGTTGCTGATTTTGAACTGACGGGAGTAGATGGCAAGACCTACCGCTTGTCTGATTACAAGGGTAAGAAAGTCTATTTGAAATTTTGGGCTTCTTGGTGTTCTATCTGCTTAGCTAGCCTACCAGATACTGACGATATTGCTAAGGATGCTGGAGACGACTATGTCGTTTTAACAGTTGTCTCTCCTGGTCACAAGGGGGAACAGTCAGAAGCTGACTTTAAGAAATGGTATCAGGGCTTGGATTATAAAAATTTCCCAGTTCTAATTGACCCGTCAGGCAAACTCTTGGAAAGCTATGGTGTTCGTTCTTATCCAACCCAAGCTTTTATCGATAAAGAGGGTAAGCTCGTCAAAACCCAACCAGGATTTATGGATAAGGAAGCGATTTTACAAACTTTAAAGGACCTAGCTTAGGAGGTGCACCATGAATGAAAAATTAAAAATGCTCATGCTAGTTGGAATCTTTTTCCTAGCATTAGTTGGTTTTTACTTTCTATATATGAGAAGTATAGGATATACAGATACCTCTCAAATCGAAAAAGCTTCTGTTAGTCAAGGTGGCTCACAAGTTAAAAAAAATAAAATCAGCAAGGATGCAGATTTGCATGAAATTTATCTAGC
>CABTAV010000024.1:0-16443 GCA_902482895.1 uncultured Streptococcus sp.
TCTACAAATGTTTTCAACTCATCTTGACCTTTAGCAAGAAGTGGGTAAACGTAAGGTTGTTGGTCGCTTGGAAGTTCAATGACTTTCAAGTTGTCCAAGCCTTGGTTCTTGATCACTGTTTCAACACCGATTTTATTCTCATACTCTTATCACCTTGTTTTCTTATTTAGTCGTTTCACAAGTTCTTTCACTTGTTTGCTTGTCTTCTTTTCATATCCTATCATCAGCTCAACACAATAGTGAAATATCCTTTCATTATCAAAATCTTCACTTTGTTCTGCTATTCTTTCTAACTGACGTAAGTTATTGATAATTCTTCTAACTTGAAATATAAAGTCATGATAGGATTCAAAATCAAATTGAAGATAAATAGGCGAGCTCTTAAATAACATTTTTCTGGCATAAGAGGAAAAACTTAGATGGTTTGTCATTTCAATCAAGTTATTCACTATTTCATTTTGTTCCTCAGTGATGTAACATTTCTTTAGAACAGTCCTATATCTACTCATTTATCATATACTTCTTTCGGGCATTTTCATGGGCAATAGCTTTGCACTCCAGCATACGTTCCTGCTTTAAATTCTCCATAGACTTAAATAAATACGCCAAAGGAGAAGTCGCATCCTCAGGAATCCGTTCAATCATGCTAATGACTTCATCACTTGTTACATATCCACTAGCTAAATACTCGCCTATCTTCATCTTCTGAGCATGTGTTAAAGTGTAATTGTTAGGATACAAAAATCTATCATTGTACTTATAAGAAATGGATTCTAACAAAGAATAATATTTGGGTGGAATATAAGTTTCAGGCTTTCTAGAACTATTATCCAGTATATTCTCAATCTCTTTCTTATTCTTACTCTTGTTCTTAATCTCTTGCGTTACATTATCATTTTCATCCGTTACTGTAACGTTACAGTCTAAAACGAGTTGTGGCTCGCCTGTAATTAGTGCTTTTTGTTTTTGTCTATGACGAGCAACACGTTCCCTAGTTTGTTTTCTAATCTTTTCTAGTCCATCTATATTCTGATGTTTCTCCCATTTTGGAATGGTAATAGCGCCATCTATGATTTCTATCATGCCAAATTCTTCAAACATGCTGAGAGCTAATTTTACAGATGTAGCCTTTCGTCTAAACACTGTTGAAAGCATCTCTTCTGTGTAATAAACCTTGTTCCCTAGACTTAATATGCCACTATTATTTTGCTTTCCTGCAAGCACCAGAATTTTAAACCATATTACAATAAGAGTATCTCCTTCTGGCATCGATTCTATTAGCTGAATTTTTTCATCATCAAATATATCTGTCGTTATCTTGATCCACTGAACACCATTCATACGAGTACCTATCTTTCATATTGCTTCAACCATCGTGTTACTGCTCTTTTATCGTATAAAGTCACTCCATCAATCACCATGGTTGGCATTCCTTCTTTCGTCCATTTTTGGATTGTTGTCGTAGATACATCTAACCACCTAGACAAACCTGACATACGAACCATAGGTTTATAAAGTTCTTTATCTTCAAATACTCTTGCTACAGCACTTGAAATCATCTCATCATAGTGAGCACGTAATTGCTTCTCTAATTCTTTAGGAAGCTGGACAACTAAAGTAGTTTCCGACATAAATTCACACCTCATTTCTAAATTAAATAAGCTCCGAAACCATTTAATTTGTTATTCATTTTGAATTATATATCCTTTTTGAATTTTTGTCAAGCTTTTTTATTCAAAAAGAATAAAATGTGTTATAATGATAAAAAGGAGGTTCTTATGACGAATCATATTACTAAACTGATAGAAAATAGCGGAAAAAAATTGACAGAAATTAGCGAAGCTACAAATATAGCCTATCCTACACTTTCTGGATACAATCAAGGAATCCGCAAACCTAAAAAAGATAATGCTGAAAAATTGGCAAAATACTTTAATGTTTCCGTCGCTTACATTATGGGACTTGATAGCAACCCACACGCTCCATCAAATCTTAAAATTGTTACAGATAGTTTCAAAACATCTAAAATTGGTTCTGTGACACCTTTTAAAAGCGATATGGAGAAATTAAAGAAAAGTATCGAATTTGGAGAAAGGTCATTAACACTACCACTTGATGATAGTTTTTCAGATGAATTTCGTCACATATTCTCAGAATACCTAGCTGAGAAAAACAAACATTTTATGTCTGAGTTTATAGACTATATGAATCACCAAAATAAAGACTCTAAAGTTTGGCAGAGCTGGATTAAAACAGACGAATACGCTATCCGCCAAGAAGATAGAAAAAATAGATAGACACTCATTTCTCAATTACATAAGCTCCGAAAACTTAGATACGGAGAAAAAATGTCTATACACAAATACAAAACCAAAAAAGGAATCCTATACTATGTTAGCTTCTACATTGGCTTAGATGCCTATGGAAAGAAAAAAAGACACTTAAAAAGAGGATTCAAAACTAAAAAAGAGGCAAAATTGTACGAAGCTCGTTTAGAAGCTGGTGTCGTCGCCCCCATAGTAAATACCGACAAATCTAACCCCAAAGTCACTTATAAAGAACTTTATCAAGAATGGTTTAAGGCCTATGTGGGTACTGTCGAAGAAACAACTTCTTCCCAAACTAAGAATATCTATCGAATACATATTCTACCAATATTTGGCGATAAATTTATTGACCAAATCAGTCCTTTAGACTGTCAAAACTTTATTACTCAAAAATCTCAGACTTTCAAAAATATCAAACAGATAAAATCCTATACCTCAAAAATTTTTGATTTTGCAATCAATATGAACTACATTGATCGAAATCCAATGAAGAATGTTATCATGCCTAAAATCAAAAAGACAAGATCAAATAATTTTTGGTCACTGGAGGAATTACATCATTTCCTAGATATCGTGAAAGAAACTGAGCCATTTAAATATTTTGCTCTATTTAGACTGCTTGCATTTAGTGGGCTACGAAAAGGAGAGTTATACGCTTTAAAATGGGCTGATATTGACTTTGATAGCAATCTCTTGAACATAGACAAAAGTCTAGGAAGAATTGACGGTAAAGCGATTGAAAAGAGCACAAAGAATGAATCTTCAGTTCGAACAATCTATCTTGATGATGAGACAATCGATATCATTAAGCAATGGAGAAATTTCTATCTGAAAGAACAATCTCAGTTGCCTCTTACAAAGCTGAATATTAGTAACGAATATATGTTCTCTTACATATCAAGCAATGACAAAATTGAACCCCTGCATGCTGACTACATTAACAATGTACTGAATCGAATTATTAAAAAGCATAAATTAAAACCAATTAGCCCACATGGGTTCAGACACACACATGCAACACTTATGTCTGAAATTGGAATCGATCCTTCTAATACATCAAAACGACTCGGTCACGCAAGCAGTCAGATGACATTAGATGTCTATACTCACACTACAAAAACTGGTGAGAAAAACTCTATTGACAAATTTGCAGATTATCTCAATAAAGCAAAGTAAAATCATGATGTTTAAAATCTAAAAGAGGTTATCAGAAGGTTATCACAAAGCTATTCGAGCTCAAAAATCGACAAAAAAGCACTTTGCAAAATCTTTGCAAAGTGCTTTGAAACGTTGATATAATCGTATTGATTAACGTTTTGAGAATTGTGATGCTTTACGAGCTTTCTTAAGACCTGGTTTCTTACGTTCAACTTTACGTGAGTCACGTGTAAGAAGTCCTGCACGTTTCAATGAATCGCGGAAGTCTGGGTCTACTTGAAGAAGGGCACGAGCGATACCGTGACGGATAGCTCCTGATTGACCAGCGTATCCACCACCTACAACGTTAACGAAAACGTCGTATGAACCTACAGTTGAAGTAACTGCGAACGGTTGGTTGATGACAAGACGAAGGTCAGCGTGTGGGATGTACTCTTCAACATCTTTTTTGTTAACAGTGATTTTACCAGTTCCTGGAACAAGGCGAACGCGTGCAACAGCGTTTTTACGACGTCCAGTACCTGCATATTGTGCTTGTGACATACTTTATTGTTCCTTTCCTTAGATAAGTCCTGAAATGTCAAGAACTTCTGGTTGTTGTGCAGCGTGAGTGTGCTCAGCTCCAACAAATACTTTCAACTTCATACCTTGAGCGCGTCCAAGAGTATTGTGTGGAAGCATACCTTTAACTGATTTCTCAATCAAACGTACTGCATTTTTAGAACGAAGTTCACCTGCAGAGATTTGTTTCAATCCACCTGGGTGGTTTGAGTGAGTGTAGTAGATTTTATCAGTTGCTTTTTTACCAGTCAATTTAACTTTTTCAGCATTGATAACAATCACAAAGTCACCTGTATCAGTGTGTGGTGTAAATGTTGGTTTGTTTTTTCCGCGAAGTACGCTAGCAACTACTGCAGAAAGACGTCCAAGTGGTACATCAGTTGCGTCAACTACGTACCATTTACGTTCAACTTGGCCTGGTTTAGCCATAAATGTTGTTTTGTTCATGATTTCTCCTATATATAGTTCGATTTTTGTTTACGGTGATGGGTGTTCCTTCCCATCGAAAAGTATTTGGAAGGTTCCGGGGCCTTTCAAATGGGGTAAACAATACCGCCTACTATAATACCAAATTTTACCCCTAAAAGTCAATAGATATGAAAAATATTTTTCTGAATTCCACTCTTTTTATCTCTAAAAAACCTCGCTTCCGCGAGGCTCTTCTATTTATAAGCTAAGGCACGTTTAAAGGTTTTCCAGATTCCTAAATCATCTGTTTGAAGGACTAGACTAGCATACATGCGTCCGATAAATCCGGTTGCTACCACTGCAAAAATCACTGTAATAGCAAGTGAAATCCATGCTTCTGCTCCCCCGGCATAGCCATTAATGGTTCTAAATGGCATAAAGAAGGTCGAGATGAAAGGAATGTAAGAACCGATTTTCAAGATCAAATTGTCTCCTGCAGCACCTAGGGCAGTAACGCCAACAAAACCAGCTATTATCAAAATCATCAACGGCGATAAGGCCTTTCCTGCATCCTCAGGACGAGAAACCATGGAACCTAGGAAGGCTGCCAAAACTACGTACATAAAGAGACTGACTAAAATAAAGAGCAAGGTATTTAGAGAGAAAGCATCTCCTAAATGGTCCAAAATACCAAACTGGGCTAATAATGGCAAATCTTTAAAGAGCAGAATAGCAGCGAGACCACCCACGACATAGATGCCGATATGAGTCAAAATCACAAGCAACAAGGCAAGCATACGAGCATAGAAATAATGGCTAGCTCGAATGCTGGAGAAGACCACCTCCATGATTTTAGTTCCTTTCTCACTAGCCACTTCCTGGGCAGTGACGCTAGCATAAGTAATTAAAATCATATAGAGAAAGCCACCAACCGCTGTAGCCGCGATTGTTTGAATCATTTTTTTATTTTCCTTGGATTCATCAATTTTCTCCGTAAAGTTAACTGTTTGTTCCAAGCGTTTTTCCTGCTCTTGTGACAAATTGGCTGCCGAACGATTGAGTTGTCCTTGAAGCTCATTTAACTTGCTCGTTACTCCTAGCTTAATAGCAATCTCAAGAGAAGTTTCACCGTGATAAACTGCCTTCAAGACACTATCCTCTTGGTCAATGGTCAGATAACCCTTTAATTTTTCATCCTTGATAGCAGTTTGAGCACTTGCTTCATCCTTGTAGTCAAAATTGAGACCATTTGTAGATTTGAGACCTTCTGTCACAGCTGGAACGGTGCTAATCACTGCTATCTTGCCACTCTGAGCCATTGAAGAGCCTTGGAGATAGCCAATTCCTCCAGAGAGACCGATAAACAAGAATGGTGAAATCACCATAAAGAAGAAACTCCACGACTTGATGTGTCGAAGATAGGTTTCCTTCATTACAACCCACATATTTCTCATACTTCCACCCCTGATTCTAGTTTAAAGATTTCATCGATTGTCGGTGCTTGTTGATCAAAGGTTGCGATATATTGCCCCTGAGTCAAGATTGGGAAGAGTTCCCTTCCAGCGCTCTCGTCATCTAGGATCAATTTCCAACTGCCTTGTTTGGTCAAGCTCACCTGTTTGACATGAGGAAGACTTTCCAATTCTTCCTTGCTTCGTTCACTTGAAACAAAGAGACGCGTTTTCCCGTATTGATTGCGGACATCCTGAACTGGTCCATGCAAGACCACACGGCCATCTCGAATCATGAGAATATCGTCACAAAGCTCCTCGACGTTGGTCATGACATGGTCAGAAAAGATAATGGTTGCTCCGCGCTCTTTTTCCTGAAAGATGACTTGCTTGAGCAATTCAGTATTGACTGGATCCAAGCCACTGAAAGGCTCATCCAAGATAATCAAGTCTGGCTCATGAATCAGAGTAATGATGAGCTGAATCTTCTGCTGATTTCCTTTTGACAGGCTCTTGATTTTATCTGTCAGCTTTCCTTTCACTTCCAACCTCTTCATCCATTGAGGGAGTTTTTCCTTGACCTCCTTGGCATCCATACCTTTTAGAGTCGCCAAGTAGCGAACTTGTTCAAGGACTGTCAATTTAGGCATGAGACTGCGTTCTTCAGGCAGATAGCCAATCCGAGCGTAGGTTTCCTGACGAATATCCTGACCATCCAGACTGATTTCTCCTTGATATTCTAAAAACTTCAAAATACTGTGGAAAATCGTTGTCTTCCCAGCACCATTTTTCCCGACTAATCCCAAAATACGACCTGGTCGCGCTTGAAAGTCAATACCAAACAAAACTTGCTTGGGTCCAAAACTTTTCTCTAGACTTCTTACTTCTAGCATCTTTCACCTCCGAAATGTCTTGCACTCATTATACTCCTTTTTGATAGCATTTACAATGATTTCTGTCCATTTTTTTCATCCTCATTTTAGTAAAAAATCTTAGAGTACTTTGAGTTATGAGTATATTATACACTGGTAAACTCCAATTTATCTTCTCTGTTCCTCAACTGTCCATTTTTGATCCTGAATTGTTATTTGAAAAGCAAAAATCCACCCCGAAGGATGGATTGATAAGTTAACGCACTTCTGCATTGACTTTTTCTTCAAGAGACGCTTGGATTTTTTCCATGTAGCGTGCGACTTCTTCGTCCGTTAAGCTATCTTCTTGATTTTGGAAGGTCAAGCTATAAGCCATTGACTTCATACCAAGTCCCAATTTTTCGCCTGAGAAGACGTCAAAGAGTTTGATATCTGTCAAACGTTTCACGCCGGCAGATTGGATAGCATCCACAACTTCTTGGTGAGTCACTTCTGCTTTGAGAAGGAGGGCAACATCACGGCTAACTGCTGGGAATTTCGTGATTTCCACAAATGGAGCAGCTGGTTGAAGTGCTGCTTCGATGGCTGAAAGGTTAAGCTCAGCTACATACGTTTCTGGAATATCGTAAGCCTTAGCAGTGACTGGATGCACTTGACCAAGGAAACCAAGAACTTGGTCACCAAGTGAAATCACAGCTGTACGACCTGGGTGAAGACTTGCAATTTCAGCTGTTGCTGTATAGGTCACTTCAAGTCCCAAGCGAGTAAATAATGCTTCTAGGATTCCCTTAGCATAGAAGAAATCAACTGGCACTGCTACTGTTTGGAAATCTTTTTCAGCAACCAATCCTGTCAAGGCAAAGGCAAAGCTGTTGATCTCATTTGGAAGTTCTTCTTTTGGATTACCTGTTTGTTCAAAAACTTTTCCAATCTCGTAAAGGGCCAAGCTTTTGTTCCTACGAGCCACGTTATAGGCAACGGTATCAAGGATACCTGAAATCATATTTTGACGTAGGACAGAACGATCCACTGTCATTGGCCACATGAGTTCTGTAAGGTTACTTGGTTGAGCTGTAAACTCAACTGCTTTTTCAGGCGTTGTCAGAGCGTAGGTGATAATTTCTGTCAAGCCTGCTCCTTCAGCAATCGTACGAACTTGACGGCGAAGTTTTTGTGTCGCAGTCAATTCACCAGCTGTTCCATCGTCTTTTGGAAGACTAGTTGGCAAGCGGTCATATCCATAGATACGAGCGATTTCTTCAAAGAGGTCTGCTTCAATGGTGATATCCCAACGACGACGTGGTACGCTGACTGTAAAGCTATCTGCATTTCCAGAAAGGCCAAAGCCAAGACGACTGAAGACATCTTCGACATCAGCATATGAAAGCTGAGTTCCAAGGACGCGGTTAACGTCTGCAAGAGTCGAAGAAACTTCCACATCAGAAGTATCAAGCCCACCTGCTGAAACGATGCCCTTACGCACTGTCGCACCTGCAAGTTCAGCAATCATGCTTGCTGCCGCATCAAGCGCTTCATTGACTGTTGCCACATTGATACCTTTTTCAAAGCGAGAAGATGACTCAGAACGAAGATTCAAGCGACCGCTAGTTTTACGGATAGATTTGCCATTGAAGACTGCAGCTTCAAGGACAACGCGACTAGATTTCCCAGAGATTTCTGTTGCTTGACCGCCCATAACACCTGCAAGAGCTACTGGCTTGTCTGCGACAGTGATGACTAGGTCATTCACGTCCAAGTCACGTTCTTCACCATCTAAAGTCACCAATTTTTCACCAGCACGCGCTTCACACACACGGATATCAGTCCCTTCAAAGGTATCCAAGTCAAAGGCATGCATGGGTTGACCAAAATAGAGCAGGATGTAGTTGGTCACGTCCACTACGTTATTGATGGGACGGATACCTTCGTTCATGAGGAGATTTTGCAACCATTGTGGACTTGGTGCAATAGTCACATTGTCCAAGATGCGGGCCGCATAGTAAGGTGCCTTGTCTGTCTCAATGCCCACAGAAAGAGCATCTGCTGCAGCTTGGTCAGTTTCTGAAAGAGTAAATTCTTTAAAGTTGACTGCCTTGTCATAGATGGCTGCCACTTCGTGAGCCACCCCACGCATAGAAAGGGCGTCCGCACGGTTAGGTGTGATTGAAAGTTCGATGATTTCATCATCCAAGTCTAGATATGAGAAGACTTCCTCACCTGGAACGGAGTCTTCGGGCAAGATTTGAATGCCATCTGCGAATTCCTTTGGTACAACTGAGTCAGAAAGCCCCAATTCACCAAGCGAACAGATCATCCCAAGTGACTCTAAGCCACGGATTTTCCCTTTTTTGATTTTGTAGTTGTCAGCGATGCGAGCACCTGGAAGAGCCACCATAACCTTGATACCAGCACGTACATTCGGTGCACCACAAACGATTTGACGGGCTTCTTCTTCGCCAACGTTAACCTGACAAACATGGAGGTGAGTTTCTGGCACGTCTTCGCAAGACAAGACCTCACCGACGACAATTTTTGAGAGACCAGTAGCTGGTGATTCGACACCTTCTACCTCGATCCCTGTAGTTGACATTTTTTCAGCCAACTCTTGTGATGGCACATCAATGTCCACCAATTCTTTTAACCATTTATAAGATACAAGCATAATTTAGTTCTCCAGAATGACAGTTGTCACTCTAGTTCTTTTCCTTTCCTATCATTTCAATAGAAGAATCATCTTCTTACCTTAATTTCTTTCTCAGTAACCAATCTGTATCTACTTTTTGACCAACCATAAAATGATGTTGGCTAAATTTTTCAAAACCATATCGATTATAAAACTCTTGAGCTTTTGTATTATGCTCCCAAACACCTAGCCAAGCCCAAGAAAAACTATTTTTTGTAGCAAGTTCAAGAGCAAATTCAAACAGTTGCTTACCGAATCCAAATCCTTGGAATTTTTGTAGCACATAGAGGCGTTGAATTTCAAAAGCATCCTCTAATTCTCTCTCAGTCTGAGCACTTCCCCAGTTGACTTTGAGAAAACCAGCTATCTCCTCTTCGTGCATAATGAAATAGGTTTCGGATTCTGGATTTTCCAACTCAGTTAACAAAGTTTTCAGACTATAAGCCTCTTCAAAGTATTCCTGTAACTGCTCTTCCGTATTATCATGCGCAAATGTTTCACGAAAGGTTTGTTTGGCAATTTTAGCCAACACCTCAACATCTGCCATTTCTACTTTTCTAATCATTATTTAAACTGTTCTGAGAAGCGGACATCTCCTTGGTAGAATCCACGGATATCATTAATTCCGTAACGGAGCATGGCTACACGCTCTTGACCAAGACCAAAAGCAAAGCCAGAGTAAACAGTCGCATCGATACCACTCATTTCAAGGACACGTGGGTGAACCATACCGGCACCCATAATCTCGATCCAACCTGTTTTCTTACATACATTACAGCCTTCTCCACCACACTTGAAGCAGGAAACATCCACCTCAACAGATGGCTCTGTGAATGGGAAATACGATGGACGCAGACGGATCTGACGCTCTTTACCAAACATTTTTTGGACAATCAACTGAAGCGTTCCTTGAAGGTCTGCCATAGAGATATTTTTCCCAACAACCAAACCTTCGATTTGATGGAACTGGTGACTGTGGGTCGCATCATCCGTATCACGACGGAACACACGCCCTGGCGAGATCATTTTCAAAGGACCTTTAGAAAAATCATGAGCGTCCATAGCACGCGCTTGAACTGGAGACGTGTGGGTACGGAGCAAGATTTCTTCAGTGATATAGAAAGTATCCTGCATATCACGAGCTGGGTGGTCTTTTGGAAGGTTCATACGTTCAAAGTTATAGTAGTCTTGCTCCACTTCAAAACCATCCACGACTTGGTAACCCATCCCGATGAAGATATCTTCGATTTCTTCACTGGTTTGTGTGAGGACATGACGGTGACCAGTCGCAACAGGACGACCTGGAAGCGTCACATCGATACTCTCGCTAGCCAGTTGAGCTGCGACTTTCTTTTCTTCCAAGAGCTTAGCTGTTTCTTCAAAGGCTGCTGTCAAGACATCACGAGCTTCATTGACGTGTTTCCCAATGATTGGACGCATCTCAGCAGAGACATCTTTCATCCCTTTGAGAATTTCAGTAAGCGAACCCTTTTTACCAAGGACAGAAACACGCAAATCTTGCATCTCTTTTTCATTTTCAGCAGTAATCTGCTTCAAGCTAGCCAGCGTTTCTTCTCGAAGCGCTTTTAATTGTTCTTCAATAGTTGACATAATTCCTCCATCAGTCGCTCGTAGATAAAAAGAAAACCACATGCCAAAAACTCCACTCGGAGCGTTGACACGCGGTACCATCCGTTTTCATCTGACAAGTCAGACCTTCATTTCTAAATCCATGCGCAAGTGAATTCACCCAGCTTTCATATAGAGAGCTTGCAGTCACGGCTCTCCTCCCTGATATACTTCCCTTGGGATACTAGTCTTGCGGATTTCTATTCAATTACTACATAGTTTATCAGATTTTGAGTTAAAAAACAAGTTAGATTAGATTAATTTCAATATAAAACTCATTCCTTTTTCTGTTGCTCCATTTTCCACAAATCCAAGCGACTTGAAACACCTCCTAGAAGCATGATTGTAGGTGTAGATTTCCTTGACTCTCAATTCTTTCCATCCTTTTACTCGAGCCAATTCAATCAAAGCACTTAGAATCTTTTTTCCAAGTCCTCGATGTTGGTAAGCGGGATTTCCAATCACAATGGGGAGATTGTCCTGAGATAGTGTAACATCCCCAATTGGAAACCATTCACCCTTCTCCTTGACTTCAATCCAAAAAAGCTCACCATGCTGATCCAAATAGGAATACATGGCTTCCAAAGTTTCTTGACTATAAGGAAGCTTCACCCCATCTACGAGGTAAACTAAGTCCACATTCTGATACCAAGCAAAAGCTTCATCACAATGATTGACCTTATAATAAGGAACAAGACGCAGTGCATTATCTATTTGTAAAATCCGTTTCATCTGCTTTCCTTTTCAATAAGAGAGTTGCTGCTTGATTAAAACCATCACACCAGTTATACCATTTTGCTTCATACTCATCTTGAGCTAAGGTATGATTTTTTAAATCCAGAACAGAGTAAATCTTTCTTTCCTCACAAGCTTGCGCATAGAGATGATATAGTTCATCACCGCCGTCTCTATCAAACTCAGCAGAAATCGTATCTTGACCTGCTAATAAAGCCTGATAAGCCCGGTGATGCCCGTCTGTAATCAGCAAGCAATCTCCAAAGGCAAGAACACTAATTGGATCAACATTTTTTAGTTCTACAGACTGATAAAGCATCTGAATATCTTGCAACTTCTTTTCTGATAAATATAGTTGAGTCGGATGAAGATTTGCTATACTGACTTCCATTTCTTTCTCCTCAAAGGAATTTGATACTCACTTCTGCTTACCTTTAAATCGCCATTGGAAGCGGAGCTTGTCATAAAAGGGAAATTCGATAAACAGGACTCCCAAGCCCACACAGAGACTGGCAAGAACGTCTGATGGATAATGAACTCCCAGATAAACCCTTGATACCAGCACACTGACTAGGTAGAAAGCAAGGACGATTTGCACGATTTTTCTCCAGACTGGATTTTTAATCCGTTGACTGAGAATGACAATCAGAGAGCCGACCATCAAGGTTACAGCCAGAGAATGGCCGCTTGGAAAGGAAAATCCCTTCTCCTCTACCAAGTGTAAAATAGCTGGTCGTGGGCGCTGGTAGATATTTTTAAAGGTCACGATTAAAAGACCTGCCAAAGCCAGATTTCCCAGCATGAAGAAACTTTCTATCTTCCATCGCTTACGATAAAAGATAAAGGCTGTAATGACAACCCAAGTGATAATCACTGGGATATCAATCAAGCGTGTAATAGCTCGAAAAAGAAAAGTCAAATAATCTGGCAAGTCTCCTCGAACAGCAGTCTGTATCGGTTGGTCAAAACCGACCAGCGTTTCAGGGTAAAATTTGACCATATAGCCAAGAATAACGAAAAGTAAAAGGGCAAAACTGCCCTTCATCAAAAATGTTTGTTTATCTTTCATAATGTTTTAAGGTTGGTTTCAAGAGAACGTACAACAACCAGAATGAAACGGCAAAGATAACACCTTCAATCAAGTTAAAAGGCAACACCATAGTCATTAGGTAGTTGGAAAGTCCCAAAATTTTTCCAATATCAAAGTTAGCAAACTTAGCGTACAAAGGAACAGCATAAACATAGTTGAGAACCAACATAGCCACGGTTAAACCAATAGTCCCAGCTAGAGAGCCTAGTAGGAAACGAAGGGTTGTCCGTTCCTTTTTCCAAATCAAAGCAAAGACGATGACAAAAACTCCCAAAGCTACGATATTCATTGGCAAACCAATGTAAGTATTCACTCCCTGGCTGTTAAGAAGCAACTTCAAGAGTGAGCGAAGCAAGAGAACTCCTAGAGCAGCAGGCAAATCCATAACTACCAAGCCCACAAGGACTGGCAAGATACTAAATTCGATCTTGAGGAAGGACGCCGCTGGCAAAAGCGGAAAGTCAAAGTACATCAGCACAAATGAGATGGCTGATAAAATCGCAATGGTCGAAAGTCGACGTGTGTTTGTCATAACAGGTTCCTCCAATTTTCTATAAAATCAGAAGAAGTTAGAAAGGATCCCTCTATCTATTCTCACTTTTTTATATCTCAAAAGTTCCCTCTTACTCTATTAAGGAAATTCAAGCAAGCGGTTACAGTTTAGCTATAAATCTATCAGAACAGACAAAGCTATTCTTTCGTCTTCTCCCATCCAGACTATACTGTCGGTTGTGGAATCGCACCACATCAGCTTGCGCTCGCGGACTTATTTGGCTAAGATATTTTAGATTTATCTAGGCGTCGCAGTCGAAGATAATACTTAAAGTATATCGAGACAAGACAACGACGAGAAAGCTAAAATAGCTAGTCAAATTTACCGCCGGTCGGGAATTTCACCCTGCCCTGAAGACTCTTTTATCATAACAAAAAACGCTTGCAAGCGCAAGCATTTTGTTCATTTTCATTTTCATTTTTTATTTCAATTTATCCACTTCATAGGTATGAACAAGCTCAAGACCTGAAAAGTTCTGCTGGCGGAGGGCTTCGTAGACAATCATGCAGACGGTATTCGACACATTTAGACTGCGGACATGTTCATCATTCATAGGAATACGGAGAGCTTTCTCAGGATGTTCTCGCATAAAGTCCTCAGGCAAGCCCTTGTCTTCACGTCCAAATAGAAAATAATGGTCTTCGTTAGTCGATAAATCCACATCAGAATACACTTTTTCCGCGAATTTCGAAATCAGATAGAGTTTGCCCTTCATCTGAGACATGAAATCCTCCAAACTCTCGTAAAAATAAATCTCTAGTTTATCCCAATAATCCAATCCAGCTCGCTTCATCTTGCGGTCATCAATAGGAAAGCCCATTGGCTTGATGATGTGGAGGGGAGAATTGGTCGCAGCGCAAGTACGCGCGATATTGCCTGTATTTTGTGGAATTTGTGGTTCAAATAATACAATGTGATTTGTCATGACTTGCTTCCTTTCACCATTGCAAAAAAATAGCCACACTGCCCGGAGTCAAGCTCAGCAAACAGCGTGGTTAAGGCATCGTTAACTTACCTCACAACAGGTTTGAAGTAAATCAGCGAAACTACTTTCTTAGTATAACACTTTCAGAATCATTGTCAATAGAAACGACTTGATTTTTTCAATTTTTTCAAGCTATTTCCAAGGGTTTCTAGGAGAAAATTCTTAAATATCTGCAAAAATTGCTTACTCTTTTATACCTATCTGTGGACTAGAAATGATGATATTATGACCTCGTTATCTCAAATACTGCTGTATGAAGCCACTCATTATGAATTTGTAAGTCATTTTCTATAACCCTACTAAAGGTGAAGCTATTTTTTAAAAGCACCCTCTGAGAGGCTAGATTACCTGTTGCCGTTCCTGCAATGATTCTATTAAAACCATAAGTCGTGAAGGCTTTTTCTAAAACGAGTTTAACCGCTTCGCTGGCATAACCTAAATTGCTAACATTTTCCCCAATCCTATATCCAAGTTCTGCTGTTTTTCTATCCTTCCCTAAAACACTTAAATTGATTCTTCCAACCATAACGCCTTGTGCATCTCTAATAAGATGCATGTAGACATCATGATTCTCTTGTTCCCTTAACAATTCCCTTGTAATTTCTTTAAAACCTTCTAAATCAAAATAGTTAGCTGGTCTAGGAGGTAAATTCCGCTCAAAATACTCTCGATTCTCTTTTTCAAAAAAATAGACGTCTAAACTATTTTCTTCAGACAACAACTCTAAACTTATCATTGTAAATCATCTCCCGTCATTATATATCCCATGTTTACACAAAATGAAGTTAACACGATTTAAATAAGTACTTTTACTATTTTATATCGTCTCTACATTATGATACTGAACTTAGTTGAAAATGATTATATTTGAATAACTTTGATTTTGTAGTGTAAATTCTACTATAAAGTATACAAACTAATTCATGATTTGTCACAAAGTTTCAAATATACAATTATTAACTTTATTTCTCATACAATCATCAACAAAAAGTTATAGAATAATTTCTCTTTACTTCTCTAATGAAAACTTTGACAATACTATTTCCAAGGGTTGTAAAATCGTCCCTGATTCTGCAAAATCAGTAGTAAACTAGCTACTAAAAACAAGGCTGCCAAAAGCAAGGTAAGATAATCTCCTTTTTTCAAGGCCTGATAACTATACCATGTGCGTTTTTTCTCTTTGCCAAAGCGGCGAAGTTCCATGGCGGTCGCAATGGTATCAATGCGTTCTAGTGAGCTAAAAATCAAGGGAGTGATAATGCGCAGATTGCCTTTAATTCGTTGCATAAGAGAAGCTTTCTTGGATAATTCCATCCCACGCGCCTCCTGAGACATCTTGATCGTAAAGAATTCTTCCTGCAAATCTGGAATATAGCGCAAGGTTAGGCTGACAGAATAGGCAATCTTGTAAGGCACACCAATTTGATTTAAACTAGAAGCAAACTGACTAGGATGAGTTGTCATCAAAAAGATAATAGCCAGAGGAATGGTGCAAAGATACTTAATGCCCAAATTTAGTAGATAAAAGAGCTCCTGGCTAGTCAGAGTGTAGGCACCAATTCCCTGCCAAATCACACTTCTCTCTCCGTAAAGTCCAACCCCATACTCGGGAGAAAAGAGATAGACCATCAAAACGTTTAAAACGGCAAATACCGTCGCAAAAACGGCCACAAAGGAAACATCTTTAAAGCGGATCTCTGAAAAATAGAGGAGAAAGACCGAAAAGATGGCAATCAGAACAAGCAGCCTGGTATCATAGCTAATCATGGCCGCCAATGACACGAGGATGAAAAAGAGAAGTTTCCCAGCTCCTGACAAGCGATGAATCACAGTATCTCTATGCTGGTAACCAATTAATTTTGCTTGCATCCTTCTCTCCTTTCTTTGTAAAATGCCGTCAAAGCAAGTGGATCAACATCTAATTTCTTAGCCAAGTTGAAGATGGAGGTTTCTTTTAGATTGGCTTTTACTAACAGCTCGGGATTGCTCAA
>CABTAV010000025.1:0-15892 GCA_902482895.1 uncultured Streptococcus sp.
AATTCCAATAATCGGTTTAATAAAAAGAATGGCAAGAATTGTCCAGAAAAATTTCATTCTCTCTCCTCTGGCTTGATGAGCCACCGAGCCGTATCCATTAACTTGTCTGCAATAAAAAGTTTACCTAGACCGACAACAACATTGTCATCTTTCTTTATCGTTTTCATCACTTTTACACCTTGCATGGTTAAAAAGTAATTCCCGTAAGTTTTAGCTAGAACTTTTATGAGTCCCATATCACTCTCCTTCGATGATTTCAGCCTCTTTTCGGATTGTTTCAACATCTTCTTGATATTGAATTTCACTATAGTTGACTAGCTTGGACAATTCTTTCTGCAAGCTTTCCCCCATTGGTTTCATAGTTGCAAAGGTTAAACCACCTGAAATGATACCACCCAAGATAGGAATGAATTTCCCCATTCCTTTGGCTAGCCCTCCCTTGGTCAGATTCACACCAAATATTCTTAAGACTTTTTTCAAAATAGGGTACTAAAGCGTCTTTGTTAACGCTTTATTAGGTACTGTTTTCATTACCTGTTTGGCAATTGTTATACCACCAGCACGTAGCAAGGCAGCGGTTCCATTTACCCCCAACATGACGCCTAGATAAAGCAAGAGGGTATTTTGAGCATCTTCACTCAACTCCTCGCGTGAAGCCCAAAGATCCTCATAACCATAAATATAACCTAATTCCTGAGCCAATTTCAGAGAGAAACCATAAAATTGAGCCACATCAGCTGGAATGGTAATTGCCATAGCAATCCCTCCAGGTAATCCTGCCAAAACAGAGGTTCCACTCGCCAATAAAACATTATCCCTAATGCAGGCATTAGCCACTCGATCTAAGGTTTCTTGAGATAAGAGAGACGTTGGGCCTTGTTCTAATAAGGTAGGAATGTCCTGTGGATCCAATTCTTTGGAAAACTTATCCACTAAAAATTTCGAACGATCAACCTTAACAACTGGTAGTTTTACCACTTGTTGCAATACTTGCATAGCTAACTCTTGTTCAGCCATATACAAACTCCTTTTACTTCTGTAAGTTATATTCTATGATAGCATACTCTTTTAAAGTATGTTTCAAATTCCCCTCAAAAGTTTTCAAAAACTCCTTATTCTTTTAGATAAATAGTCCAAAACACAAAATCAAAATTCTTGGCAACTTATTTGTTAAAGAACCTTAATAGTCTTTGTAGAGACAACTCGAATATTAAACTCTACCTTTACAACTTGATATTCTATCTATGAACGATAGTCTATTGTTGTTTTACCTAGAATGTCCCTTGAATACGTACTAACTATGAACTTTCGAGTTTCATTTTATAAATCCATAATTTCTTTTTTCTTTCGATCAAACTCTTCCTGAGATAGTATCCCTGCATCTAAAAGAGATTTTAGTTTTGTAAGGGCTTCGATTTGTTCATCTAATGATAAACTTGGTTTCATGGCTTTTTCATCTAAACCTTGTGCCATATTCATACCAAAAATCATCCCTGCACCATCACCTAGACCATGTTGCTCCACTCCTGATGCAATTTTTTGTTGTGCTGCAATATTAGAAGATTTCTGCGATACATCATCATAAGCTTTTAAATTCATCTTATTTGATGAAAATTGTTTAACCAATTCCTTAGATTCTGGTGAGAACTCAATATTAGCAATGGCAACTTTTACAATCTCAAATCCAAAACGTTCTTTCCAAGTCCCTGCATACTGTCCATCATTTGATACTTGTTCCGCAAGAACTGCAGCTTGTGAGGGTAATTGTGAAATACGATAAGTTGTTGACAAAGAATTGAGTGCAACAATAAAAGATTGGAGAAACTCTGTCACTATTTGTGATCTAGCTTGAGCACTGTCGAAAGTATAATAAGTCACATTGGCAGGAAGAAAATTTCTGATAAATTGCTTAGCATTTGTAATTTGGATAGAAAATGTTCCAAAAGCACGTACTTCTAAATCTGTACCATAAAACAAATCATTATACATGACTGGACCACGAGTTCCAAATTTAATATCACGAATTTCTCTCAAATTAACAAAACAAATCTGTTTTTGCTGATCACTTTGACCACCGAATCCAACACGATTAACAACATTGTCAAACAGTGACTTTTTCAATCCATCACCGTTAAAAACACTGCTCTCACCATTTTGATATTCATATCCACCTGGTTCTGTAATAATTTCCTCGATACCAGACTGACTAAAGATAAAGGCTGCAGTATTTTCTGGAATAAAAATCTTGGATCCGTTGGAAATAACACCTGCAGATCCCTTCGTATTGACACCCCTACCATTATTACTTTCTTGAACAATACCGGGACTTACAGCTGTATGTTCATCAAAAGCTTGAACTGTGATAATTTCTTTCCACTGATCTGCAAATGTCCCACCAATAGAATCTGTGATTGCTTTTATCAACCCCATTTAATTGCCCCCTTATAAACTCTGCTCCATATCACAATAGGCACATCTCACTGTTTGCTTCACTTGACCTGATAAAGGTGCTCCACAAAAGCTACACTTGGTTGAAATCTTTTCTGGCTCTACATCCTTAATCCCAAGCCCTGCTTTAAAAGTGTCAAATGTATCCTTAAATGTTTCTGCCAAAACATCTGCTCCAAATAAGCTGCTATCTCCCAAGGTTTCAAAATTACTTGTATCACCTGACATCAATTTAATAATGTTTCTAGCCCACTTGTCAGTATCCTTAGTATTATTAAATGCAAAGATAGCTTGTCCGCCATTATAATAAATTTCCAGCCGTTTCACACCATTGGTTTTGGTTACTGAAACTTGAGGTTTCCCTTCAAAAATTTTAATCTGATTAATGGGTATGGTAACTTGGTCTTTTTTTCCTCCCCACAAACCTTTTTTGATATATATTAAGTGTAGATTCGTTAAAATTAATTCATCTGTAGACAAACCATTTTTCCCAAAACTCACATGGTCACTATTCATAACCATATATTCATGTGGCAATAATTGATAATCCATATTGAACTCCACTCTTCCTATTAAAGACTAGCTTTCCACTGCTCCACTTGTTCATGTAGATTATCACGATAATCTTTTAAAGTCTTAATCACTTCTTCTTTCCCTTGAATCGGTGCTTTCTTTAATGGACCATATTGTTTTTTCAAATCTTCCATTTCTTTTTTAGTGCTATCTTTTAGTTCTTGGATAGCAGCGCTATCTTCTAAAACAGTTCCTTTAAAGGCTTCGTCTGCTTCTGTATAGTAATTATCGATTATTTTCTCATTCATAATCAAGTAATCTTCATAGGTTTTTATAGACTCAATTGTCGCATCACTAACATCTTGTGGGTTAAAATCGCTTGAACTGAGTTTTTCTTTTGCTTTAGCAAACAACCCTTTCTTTTCAGAACTACTAGATGAAGCTTCTGTTTGATTCTCACTAGAAGAGCTACTTGTTTTTTCAGAAAGAGAACTACAAGCAACTAGGGTAGAGACGGAAAGACATAGCAAAGCTAAACGACAAACTTTTTTTATATTATTCATTGATAGAATCTCCTTTTATTTATGAAATCATCATATCATATTTCCTAAAAAAAAAAGCATTTTCTGATTAGCTAACATTTAAAAATACAGAATCCTTCTTTAAAAGAATATTTTCCCATTTCAAATTCCACCTATTTTCCCCCACCAAAAAAGAGGGTTGCCCCTCTTCTTAGTTCTTATCCAGATTGCGTAGCATTTCGTCAATCTTGTTTCCATATTCGATGGATTCGTCTTTGACGAAAGTCAAATCTGGGATTTTGTACAATTTCAAATTGCGACCAAGTTCACGTTTGATAGTACCAGTTGCTTTTTCAAGCCCGATTTGAGCTTTTTGATTATCTGAAGCAAGGTTACTCAAAATGGTGTAGTAAACCTTGGCAACGGACAAGTCACCTAGCATCTGAACATCTGTGATGGTCACGCCTTGGACACGCGGATCACGGACTTTCTTTTGCAAAATCTCATTGACTTCACGCTTGATTTCCATGCCCACACGATCCGTACGGAAATGATTTGCCATGATATTCCTTTCTCTACTTTGAACCAAAAGCTAGGCCAGCAGACCTAGCTATTTTTAAACTTCTTGATTTTCAGTTCAAATTGAAACGAAGTTCAATTTGAAATCATCTGCTTCTTTCGCCGTGGTGAAAGTGATGGAACTGATTTATAGTCCCATCACAGGGGATTTTTGAGACCCTAGGCTCAAAAATAAGCAATGAAACCATCGGTTTGCTTGCGTCCCTCACCACCTAAGAAAGGAGCAAAAAATCTTATCTCTTGATTTCTTCCATGACGTAGGCCTCAATCACATCATCCATCTTGATATCATTGTAGCCATCAATCATCAATCCACCTTCACGACCGTTTGTAACTTCTTTGACGTCGTCTTTGTAGTGTTTCAAGCTTGCGAGTTCACCGTCATAGATAACAACACCGTCACGGATAACACGGACTTTAGAGTCACGGGTAACCTTACCGTTGATAACCATGAATCCACCGATAGTTCCCACTTTAGACACCTTGAAGGTTTCACGAATAACTGCTTCACCGATAATTTTTTCTTCGAATTCTGGATCAAGCATCCCTTTCATGGCTTCTTCCATCTCTTCGATAACCTTGTAGATAATGCTGTGAAGACGGATTTCCACATCGTCAGCTTCGGCTTGTTGACGAGCTTGTGGTGTAGGGCGTACGTTGAAACCAACGATAAAGGCATTTGAAGCTTCGGCAAGGGTTACGTCTGATTCGTTGATGGCACCGACTGCTGAGTGGACGATGGTAACTTTAACACCTTCCACATCGATTTTTTGAAGTGAGGCAGAAAGGGCTTCAACTGAACCTTGTACGTCGGCCTTGATGATAACGTTAACTGATTTAAGTTCACCAGCTTTAAGCGTATCAAAGAGGTTTTCAAGGCTGACACGTTGGGTAGCTTGACGTTGTTTCATAAGGGCACGTTTGGCACGCTCTTCACCTGCTGCACGCGCAGATTTTTCATCTTCGTAAACGGCAAAGTGATCCCCTGCCATTGGCGCTTCGTTCAAACCTGTGATTGAAACTGGTGTTGATGGTCCAGCCACCTTAACACGACGACCAAGATCATTGGTCATAGCACGGACACGACCGAAGGTATTTCCGACAACGATTGGGTCTTGAACATTCAAGGTACCTTGTTGAACAAGAAGGGTTGCGACCGCACCTTTTCCTTTATCCAAGCGTGCTTCGATAACTGTACCGATCGCACGAACTGTTGGGTCTGCTTTAAGTTCTTGGATTTCAGCCACAAGAAGGACTGTTTCCAACAATTCTTCGATATTTTGGTTGAATTTAGCTGAGATTTCAACAAATTCAGAATCTCCACCCCAAGCAGTTGACATAACTCCATGCTCTGCCAATTCACCGATAACGCGTTCTGGGTTGGCACCTGGTTTATCAATCTTGTTGATAGCTACGATAATTGGAACGTTAGCCGCTTTTGAGTGGTTGATGGCTTCAATTGTCTGAGGCATAACACCGTCATCTGCCGCTACGACCAAGATGGTAATATCAGTAACAGATGCACCACGCGCACGCATAGATGTAAAGGCCGCGTGTCCTGGTGTATCAAGGAAGGTAATCTTCTTACCATTTTCCACGATTTGGTAGGCACCGATATGCTGAGTGATACCACCTGCTTCACCTGTAGCAACACGAGAGTTACGAAGGGTATCTAGGAGGGTTGTTTTACCGTGGTCAACGTGTCCCATGATGGTTACAACTGGTGGACGCTCAACCAATTCATCTTCATTGAGATAACCATCTTCGACAAAGAAACGTTCGATGTCGGCATTGTCCACTTCAACCTTTTGTTTGGCTTCGATACCATAATCTACCATGAGGAGTTCGATTGTTTCTCCATCCAAGGATTGGTTTTGTGTGGCCATGACACCCATCATAAAGAGTTTCTTAACGATTTCAGCTGGTTCACGTTTGATACGTTTTGCGATTTCCGCAACGGTCATACCATCTGTATATTCAAATTCTGTTGGCAATTCATGGAATTTACGTTCTGTAACAGGTTTTGGAGTCTGATTGCGGTTGTTCTTGTTATTGCCTTTTTTGTTCTTTTTGTTGTTATTCCAGTTACTATTCTTTTGATTTCTCACTTGATTTTGACTACTTCGATTCTTTTGTTGTTTTCTAGGACCATCTTCTTCGTGATCATAATCATCACGTTCTTTGTCTGGTCGAGCTTGTTTTTTACGACGTGTATCCACTGCAGGTTCTTTTTTCTCAGGGACAACTTCAACCACTGCTTGAACTTGCTGTGCTTGTTGCGCTTGCTCAGCTAACTTAGCCGCTTCTTCAAAGATTTCCTCTGGCTCCTTGCGTTTGTTTGCTTGGGCCAAGGCTTCTTTGGCAGCCTGAGTCTGCTTGAAACGTTCCTCACTTGAACGGGCATATTCTGCATTTTGCTCTGCTTTTAGGGCTGCTGCACGGGCTTTAAAGTCAACACGTGGTCCAGCTTGTTTTGGCTGGAAGTCTTGTTGCTGACGGCGCTCATTGCCACGATTTTGCTGACCTTGCTGTTTCTTAGCTTGGTCGTTAAAACGACGATTGTCGCGGTTTCCTTGACCTTGTTTTCCACCATTACGGCCGTCGTTTTTCTGACGGTTTCCGTTTTGTTGTTGGTCACGGTTATTGCCCTTATTTTGCTTGCGTCGTTCTGCCTGCTCTTTGGCACGTGCTTCACGCTCAGCCTTAAAATTACGGCTTTGCGGTTTAGCTGCTACTTTTTCTGCCTTCGGAGCAACTTGCTCTGGCGCTTTTGCCTCTTCCTTAGCTACAGCTGGTTTAGCTGGCTCAGATTTTTCGACTTTCTTTTCTGCACTTGCTTTTGGTGCTGCAGGTTTTACTTCTTCTTTCGGAGCAGCTGCAGGCTTAAAGCTGGCAGCGATTTTTGCAGCGGCAGCTTCTTCCACACTTGATGAGTGGCTTTTCACATCCAAGCCCAACTCTTTTGCACGCGCTACAACTTCTTTACTTTCTTTTCCAAGTTCTTTTGCGATTTCGTACAATCTTTTCTTAGACAAATCATGTCCTCCTCTTCTATTCCATAAGAGACCTCATTTTCTTTGTAAATCCAGCATCTGTTACAGCCAAAACCTTTCTCGATTTTCCGACTGCTATGCTTAATTCCAGTGTTGAAAACACGGTTACAATTTCTACTTGATAATACTGACTTTTATCTTGAATCTTCTTGGTCAGATTGGGGCCAGCATCATGGGCTAGAAAGACCAACTTGGCCTTGCCGTCTTGAATGGCCTTGACCACCAATTCTTCACCCGATATGATCCGGCCTGCTCGCTGAGCAAGTCCCAAGAGATTGCTTATCTTTTGCTTATTCAAGTCCTAACTCTCTTCTTTTCACTTTGTGATCCACATAAGCGATCAACTCGTCATAAAAGTTTTCTTCCACTTCCATGTTAAAGCTGCGGTTAAAGACCTTCTTCTTTTTCGCCTCTAGGGCTTCTGCATTGTCTAGCTTGATATAAGCGCCGCGGCCATTGGCCTTGCCTGTCGGATCGATAAAGACTTGTCCTTCCTTGTTTTTGACAATGCGGAGCAAATCACGCTTATCAATCACTTCGTTAGACACGACAGACTTGCGCAAAGGGATTTTTCTCGTTTTCATCTTTCCCTCCTCTAGCAGCTTTTATTCTTCTACAGTATCGTTTTCTGCTTCCAAATCTACCGAACCAGCTTCTTCCATGGCTTCAAATTCGCTAGCAGACTTGATATCGATACGGTAACCAGTCAAGTGAGCTGCCAAGCGAACGTTTTGCCCACGACGACCGATAGCAAGAGAAAGCTTGTTATCAGGAACAACCACCAAGGCACGTTTGCTGTCGTTTTCGTCAAAGATAACTTGGTCAACTTCAGCAGGAGCAATGGCATTGTAAATAAATTCAGCTGGATCTGCTACCCACTCGATAACGTCGATATTTTCTTCGATTGGCACCGTACGACCGCTCTTCGCATCGTAACGAGCTGGGTGGAATTTGCTAGTAATCTTCTTGATATTAGCACCACCACGTCCAACGATTGTACCGATAGCATCCACGTTTGGATTATGACTGCGAACAGCAACCTTGGTACGGTCACCAGCTTCACGAGCCACGCTCATGATTTCAACAGTTCCATCATAAACTTCTGGAATTTCTTGCTCCATCAAACGTTTGATCATTTCTGGATGGCTACGGCTAACAAAGACGTTGACACCACGAGGGTTGTCTTCAACCTTGTAGACATAAACTTCAATACGATCATGAGAAGCAAAAACTTCACCAGGAATTTGGTCTTGTTTTGACAATTGAGCTTCGATGCTGCCGAGGTTGACATAGATAAAGCGGTTGTCAAAGCGTTCTACTGTACCAGACATGATTTCTTGCTCATGTTCTTTGTAAGTATTGTAAGTGATGGCACGTGTTTGCTTGCGCATTTTTTCCATGATGGTTTGTTTGGCAGATTGAGCTGCTACACGACCAAACTCAGCAGGTGCTTCTTCAAACTTGATCTTGTCACCAAGCTCGTAGGCTGAATTAATGGCAAGAGCATCTTTCAAGCTGATTTCCAAACGGCTATCAAATACTTCATCAACCACTTCACGGACAGTATAAACTGTAAAGTCACCTGTTTTTTCGTTGAAGTCAATGGCTACGCTGTCTGATTGACCATAGCGTCTGCGATAAGCGGAACGAAGCGACTCTACTACTGCGTCGATGATGTCTTCTTTTTTGATTCCCTTGTCTTCTTCCAAAATGCGGAAGGCCTCTAGCATTTCTTTACTCATGTTTTCTTCACTTTTGAATCCTCAAAAGCTATCCTTTCTTTTTCTATAATTTAACTGCTAAACGTGCTTTTGATACTAAACTGTATGGAATTTGGACAGTTTTCTTACGCGTCTTGTCCATATATTCCATGGTCAACTCGTCCTCTTCGAAGGCCAACAAGGTTCCTTCAAAGACCTTTTGCTTATCGATGGCTTGGTAGAGCCCGACATGGATGTATTTCCCAACCGCTCCAGCAACGGCATCCTTGGTTTTTAAAGGACGTTCCAAGCCTGGACTGGTGATTTCTAGGAAATATTGTTCTGGGAAGGGATCTGGCTTGATGGTGTCTAGGACAGGACTGATAATTTCTGTCAAGTCTGCCGTGTCGTTCAAGGTAATTCCTTCAGGTTTATCTACAAAAATACTGAGAATCATGTCACTGCCAATCTTTCCATACTCGATATCCACAAGTTCGAAAGGTGCTTCTATGACAGGTTCTACAACTTCTCTGACTAATTCTACGATTGTTGCGATTGCGTCCACCTCCTCATAAGCAAGAGGCGAAGATATTTCCCCGCCTCACTTTTCATATTCTTACTCTTAGTATAGCACTTTTTACTACTTATGTAAAGCAAAAGCACTTATACAGCCTGATTTCAGGCTATTTCTTAAAATTCTGCCTCAACTCGGTAGATAACTTGACCCTTATTGGTGAATTTTTGCTCGTATTCTGTCATGACATTGCCTTCAAAATCACTGGCATGTAAATCAAGCCAGACACCATTGAGTTTCATGCCATACTGAGAAAAACTCACTAGGCTGTACTCAAACAAGCCACGGTTATCCGTCTTGAAATGAATTTCTCCATTTTCAGGCAAGATACGTTTGAAGGTATCCAAGAAGGTCTTGTAGGTCAAACGACGCTTTTCATGGCGCTTTTTAGGCCATGGATCTGAAAAGTTCAGATACAAGCGATCAATCTCACCGTCTTCAAAGTAGTCAGTCAAGTCAGAACCATCTACCCACAAGAGCTTAATGTTAGGCACTCCAACTTCAAGCACCTTGTCCAAAGCGTAGCTCAAAACAGACTTTTGAATATCAATCCCGATATAGTTGATGTCAGGATTTTGCTTGGCCATACCTGAAACAAAGGCACCCTTTCCACTTCCAACTTCCACATGAATGGGATTATCATTGCCAAACAAGTCCCGCCATTTTCCCTTGGCTTCTAAGGGATTGAGGACCACATACTGGGGATTTGCCTCTAGTAATTCTGTCGCCCCTTTACGATTTCTAACTCTCATCTTCTCTTTCCATACTTGTCTCGGAAGTGACGCAAGCCATGAATCTCCCGATTGACATTTTCTAAATCTTGGTTCATATAATACTTGGAAATCTGGCTCAAATAAGACAATTGACCGTACCAATACAATTTATTTAATACCGTTTGATTGTACTTGTAACCGTAGTAGGTCAACCATTCCTTCCACTGATGTTCTGGAATATAATGGCAGAGCATGTGAGCCACGTCAAACATGCGGTCGGTCAAGCGAACCGAATCCCAATCTACCAAATAAATCAAGCCACTATCTGTCTCAATCCAATTACTATGTCGTACATCTCCATGGACAATGGTCGCATAGTCCTCTCTAAATCCTGGAATAGTCTGACGTAAATCAGCCATCACTTCACTGATAAAATGATTTTTACGCAAAGCATCTGGAGCCGTTTCTTGCCAAGACTGTAGTAAATCTACAGGTGTTTCCATGGCATAGCCCAAACGACTCAACTGTGTCATCAACGGACGTGAGCGATGAAGACGGGTTAAGATATTGACGATTTGTTTACGATTCATATCATAGGGGGTCAATATCTTGCCTGTCAACCATTCTTGAGCACACATATCACGCCCATCTGCCAAACGGCGACTCCATAATAATTGTGGAGCAATTTGTTCTCTAGCTAGACCAGGTAGGATTGGAGAGGTGTTCATTTTTACAAAGATGCGCTTCCCATCAGGATAGCTACCCATATAAGCCTTGCCACTCTTCCCAGGTATGGGAGTCAGTGTTAGCTCATTATCACCCAAATCCATTTCTTTCCTCCGTATAAAGTTTCCTTACTATTCTACTAGTTTTTGGCCTATTCGTCAACCGCTCCAGACCCGATTCTCAAAGAAAAGCCTCTAGATTGGCTTGGGTATCATTATAGAAAGAAAAAGGTAAGCACAATCTCCTACTTACCTTTTCATAATTTTTATAAATAATATAGGAGTGGCAAACTGTTGTAAAACATATGGACTAGAGTAGAAACCCATAGGTTTTGGCTCTTTTTATAAGCAAAGCCCAGCAACAAGCCTCCAAGTAGATAATAGAAAAACGAAGGCACATCATAAGGTTCATGCATGAAAGAAAAGAGAGAGGAAGTCAGTACAAGTCCTAGCCAAGAATTGTCAAAAACCGCACCCTGAAGAAGTCCTCTAAACAGGAGTTCCTCCTGGATAGGTGCCAAAACTGTAGCACTAACAATAAAAGAAAGCGAAAATCCTTTACTAGCTTCCTCAAGGTGTTGATCCGAAGCACCAGAAACAACTGAGAAAAAAGCATGATAGCTAATACTTACAAGCACAGTGAGAAGAAAAATTCCAATGAACAGCAAGAGTTGTTTCCTGCTTAACATCCCAAAAGAAATCATGTCAAACCATTTCGCATAGCCAAAACTAAGGAAAAGCAAGAGACTCTTTATAATAATGAATGTGTACTGGTGTTGAAAATAATCTCCTTGATTGATGGAATATCCCGCTGCACCAAGGATTGCAAATACTAAAAATCCCAAAAATAAGGCATGACACTTATTGAAAATGGCCATAAAACTATCCTCCTCAACAAACAGACTTCCTACACGTCATTCTTTAGTTCTAGCCTTTCCAAAACAAACCATTTTAGCAACCAAAATCCGACCACATAGCCAGCCCCTAAGAAGATAGCCATTAAAGCTAGCATGGGATTCAGGGAATTAAAGACCACCGCAGACACAAAGGTTAGCACAAAAACGTTAAAGGCAATGGTGTCAGAAGCCAAGACTAGAATATAGGGTGTCAACCAGTCTAAGGTTTTTGAATCTAGGAAAAATAAGCGTTTATACATGATGACCTCCTCTTGTCAGACTATAGACTAGTTCCAGATTAATAAGAAAACTCTTCCCTACTTTTTATAATACTTCAAGCCCCAAATGAGTAGAAGCATGATAAGCAAGCAGAGAATAGCACCAATATAAGCGATTAGTTGTTGGTAGAATTCTCCTGCTGTGATACCTCTATAGAAACAGATAATAGACATAAAGCCTGTCAAGCCTATGAACATGAGTTGATTGGTTCTAGGACTAACCAAATCATCATCTTCAAATTCTCTTATCCTCATTTCCCTAGTGAGGTAAACAGTGACCAAAATAGAAGCCAAGTTAATAACCACTAAGAGAAATTGGAAAATTAAGGAAAAATTTAAAAACTGACGAGATAGAAACAGATAAGTAGAGACAAGTAAGGGCAACTGACCTAGGAACAATCTTGCAAGAAAGATGTTCCGTTTTTTAGCAAGAAAAGTTTTCATTTCTTTGCTCCTTTCTTTTTCATTAAAGCAAAATAGATCATCACTGCAATCACATAGGCTATGGTATAAAATAGATGATACCAAGCACTCTCCCTAAGCGGATATAGAAAGATGGACATGATCAGATACAAGATGAAAATGACAAGTATTTTTTTCTTCATAAGATTTCCTCCTGAATCTTTGTTGAGCTAGAACCTTTACACTGCTAGTATAGCACTCATTTTATTCTTGGATCACTCAAATCGTAAATGGTCATCAAAACCTCTTGAATTGTTTAAAAATTTAAAAAGCAAGCATGGAAAACATACTTGCCCTGGGGGAACTTGACAATGTGAAAATACAAAATAGAAAACTACTCACCCTCACTTCCGTATGTTCTCATATATTCTCATAATCGCAACAAGGATAGCAGCTGTCCCACTTGCCAAAGCTAGAAGAGTAATGATAATGTTGAGGATTTCAGGAGTACTCCCTATTCTGTTGATAAGACGGAGTAGGGATATAACTGTCAACTGAATCAGGAGTATTGATTCTACTCTTACCATTGAAGTAAGTCTGTTTTCAACTGCATATAAAAAGGCTGGTAGCAAAACACAGGCTATAGCAATCACAAACAGATTGCTCCTTGTTTCTTCTCCCTTGTTCACCACGGAAATCATGAGAAGATTCGATGCTATGATCAACGTAGAACAGATGATAAAAAAGGATTTCTTATTCATATAGGATACCTCAAATAATATAACATCCAACTTATTAAAAGTCAGGCTGGATAAAGAGAAAATTTATCTGTTAGCTTCTGCAAATTGAAACATTGTTTTTGTATTCACGAGGAATGCTTTTTTTATTTTCATCCTGTTAGAATACCGTATGCTTGTACTCCATCAAGCAACCCCATTCCATTAGATAGTATGTTGTCTAGCTCCTCCATCTTTTCATCTGAAAATGTTATTTTTCAGCGTTGATTGCTTTTTCATAGGTCGCTATCGTCCTTGACAACACCATCTTCCCAAACTCTTCTCCAAGTAACTTCTTTTTACTCGCCATTTTCCCCCTTTATTTTACATGTTTTTTAATTCTGCTTCTTGTTCTGCCTTTTTTATTTTGTTATGTCGTTCTTTCATAGTTTCTAAAATAAAGAATGTGAAGGATATAGTAAATGGAGCGCCTACATATTCTATAACATACTTCCAATTCCCGAAGCATTGACTAAAATAAGAAAAGAAAGATACAATTATCAAATAGGTAACTAAAACTGCTGTCATTCCACGTAATTCTTTCTTAAATATTGCACGTACTGTACGACTCATTTTCTTTCTCCTTTTACTGTTTTCTACTTTCGCTAATATTAACTATTTACCATGCTTTTTTACCTATGCATCAACTACTATTTAAGCCTCTAAAAGTAGTTAGTTTTCTGCCCTATAAGAGTTGTATTCCACTTTCGGCTACAATCTTAACAATGTTAGTATACTACTATTTTTTAAAATTTTCCATCCAAATCATAAATAGTCATCAAAACATCTTGAGGTGTTAAAAGAATTGAAAAAGAAAGCATTTCGGAAATACTTGACCTTTTACCATTCAGTCCATTTCATATACAATTATAAGCTTTTATATATAAACTAAATACATCTATTTCCTCACTCGTGTCTATAGGCAAATTCTAGCCATATGTTATTACAAACAAATAATATCATTGCACCTGTTTACCATCTATTTTTATTTATGAATTTTTTGTTTCACTTTAATCATTATAGAAGCCATAAAAAACGCGACAGCTAGCCGAAGCAGTTGGTAACTTTCTTCCTCTCCTGTTTTCGGTAATAATTTTTCACTCGAAGTAATAGATTCACTTACATAATCAGCATCCTTAACATCAGTTAAAGAAGTTTTATTTTCTTGAGCAACATCAAAAATAGGTTTGGGAGTTTCCAATTGATTCTTATTGTCCAACATTGCTAAATCGACAGATTGAGTAGTTTTAGCTTTAGTAGTTGAGTTTGTACTCTCCTCTTTCCCACTATTTTCACTATTAGAATTGGTATTATCATTTGATATTTTCATTTCGGTTCTTTTTTCATCACTCATACCTTTGCTGTCACTTACAACTTTATCACTAATACTCATGCTGTCACTTCTAGTATTCTCATCACGGACACTTTCAGTTACTGTTTCCTCAGAAGATTTCACTGTCTCCGTTTGCTTAGGTGAGTTTCTCGAGTACATATAATCATACACCTGTTGGGCAGTTGCTCCGCCACCAACCCATCCAGATATCGGACGTCCATTTTTTAAATACAAAATTGTTGGTGTTCCTGGAATACCGACTTTTTTAAATAGAAACTCTCTCGCTTCCCCATCAAAATCCTTACCATCCAAATCATAATACTCTAACTTCTTTTCAATCAAGTTATTAAATTCTTTCAATTCAGGAGAAAATTGACGACAATGAGAGCAAGTTTTTCTACCAAAATAAATAGTATGTTCCAACTGATCCTCCGTAAAAGATTGACGAACGGCTTCAATATCTATCTTTTTAAAGTCCGTAACATTCTTCTCATACTCTTCTGGGGTTACAACAGAAGGTTTATGCTCCACCTTTTCCTTAGCCGATGGCAAATCTGGTGCCACAACAGAACTATCATTCGCCTGGATAGATGAAGTAGTAGGATGTTCTTCTGCATATACAACACCCGTAGTAATAGATGCAAAGACAAGTGGTACAAGTAATAGCGATTTTATATTTTGTTTCTTCATAAGAATACTCCTTTACATTTGTTATCTTTATCTTACCTTATTTAAGATTACAAATTCATCTAAATCTTAAATGGTCATCGAAACATCTTGAATTGCAAAAACTTCATTATAAAAGGGTAAGTACTTCGAAAACACTTACCCTTTTCTTTTATACTTCATTAAGCTCTACTTTTTATAATACTTCAATCCCCAAATGAGCAGAAACATGACAATCAAGCAGAGAACAGCGCCAATATAAGCGATTAGTTGTTGGTAGGATTCTCCTGCTGTAATACCTCTATACAAACAAATGATATACATAAAACCTGTCAATCCGATGAACATGAGTTGATTGGTTCTAGGACTAACCAAATCATCATTTACTTCTATTTAAGATCATGTCTTTTATGCTAATGTATGTTAACACTAAAAAACAAGTTAGGCCAATAATATTCAAAATGAATAGCAATGGGGTTAAGTCTCTAAAAAAATTAGCCACTGACATTATAATAAATACTAAAAATACTATAGTTGAAACTATCTTTTTCTTGTTCATAATTATTTACTCCATTCCAACTAAATTCAGCTTAGTAATGAAGAGCGATTTTTAACAGAATGTAGCAGCACCCGTTGCCGCTCCGCCCCAAAAACCAGCAGCAGCTCCAGATACAGTACCAATGATAGGTAGCGTTACAGTGCCCACAGCACCACC
>CABTAV010000026.1:0-15221 GCA_902482895.1 uncultured Streptococcus sp.
GTATCGGAGAATGTTCATATTTTGGGACGGTTCGTTGAAACAGAAAATTAGTAACTAAAAAACCAGCGCGAGCTGGTTTTTATTTTTCAATAATTTTGTGGGCAATTAACTGACGGTAACAAATTTGCTTATTGCTTTTAGCATCGTTGATAATCTGGAGGATAGTTTCAAGAGAAACACGACCAAGTTCTAGGCTATTAATATCGACATAGGCTGCCAAGTTGAGTTTGGGATTGACCGAGTCAAAGCTGAGAACAGGGACATCCAGTTGGTGCTTAGCGATATAGTCACAGACCCCTTCAGCTAGGAGGCTATCGGTTGTGATGATAGCATCAATCTGCGGATCATGCTGAAAGAGGAGTTTGCTAAATTGATACCCTTTTTCCTCTAGAAATTCATTTGCAAAGTAGGTCAGATTGTCATCAAGAGGCAGTTGGTATTGCTTGAGTGCGGATTCGTAACCAGTTAGACGGTCTTGTGTAACGAAGAGTTTCTTAGCACCTCCGATAAAGGCAATTCGTTTACATCCTTTTTTGATGAAATATTCGGTCGCATCAAAACCCGCTTGGACATTGTCATTATCTACAAGAGGGATAAAGGGTGAAATGGATTTTCCTAGGATGAGGAAGGGGAACTGTTCGTCTGCGACTAGCTTGACCAAGGGATCTTCCTCTTCGGCATAAAGGAAGATTAAACCATCCACACGTTTGCCGTAAACCATCTGAGAAATAGCTTTGAGTCGCTCTTTGGCGTCTTTACCTGTTGCAATCTGAATAGCATAGTGGTTTTCAGAAGCGACCTGGGCAATACCACGGAGGACAGATGGGAAGAAAGGATTTTGATAGAAGGCATCTGAGTCGTCAGGAAGGACCAAGCCGATAACTTGGGTATAACTACTTACCAAGCTACGAGCGTTGAGGTTGGGGTGGTAATTAAGCTCCTTCATAGCCTTGCGAACACGTTTTTTCGTTTCGTCGCTAATGGTTGATTTATTTTGAATAACACGGGTTACGGTTGAAGGTGAAACACCAGCAGCCTTGGCCACATCTTTAATCGTAACGGGCATAAAAATCTCCTATTTATGGTAATCTGGATCACGGAAATGCGTTTTATAAAAGATAGTGACCAGATACAGAACAAAAAGAATGTTTTGTACAGTAATCAGAGTTGTCATATTTTGGCCGAATAAGCCCAAAATAAGCGTAATCAGAGTTGGTAATCCTAAACAGTTCAAGATAAAATGGTAGCACTCTTTAAAGGTCCTAAATGAAAAGAGGCGTGATTTCTTAGTGATATAAAGGAGAAGACTCGCTCCTAGAGAGACAATGAAGAAATTCAAACCAAAGAGGAAGCTAGCACCGAGAACTAGGAAGAGACTGATATAGACACGATTTTGCTGGTACCAGTCTTTAGAAATGGCTTGGGTCAAGCTGTCTTTGTTTTTGAAACTCTCAGTCTGAATCGCTCGGTAAGAGATACGGGTCAGCTCTTTACTTTCCTTGCTGATGACGAGCTCATTCGTATCGAAATGCAGTTGCAAGTCCTTAGGTAATTCCTTGCTTTGACTTGGACCGATCACAATAGAAGGCGCTTGACTAGCTGTTCCTGTATAAGTTAATTTGCCATCAACAATTGTAGCATGTTCAGAGAGATTCTGGACAATCTCATCTGTCAATGGTTCATAGACATTATCGATAAAGGTTTCTAGCGGATAAGTATCTTGTGAACTGTTTTGGATGGCAATGGGTACCATAGACAAGCTGATAAGGAAGATACTGGTAAAGAGAAGCTGAAACCAGTTGAGTCCGAAACGTTTGGACAGGGGCTTACGAAATCCCCAAATACTTGAAAAATAGGAAAATGGATATGGAAGCATAGGTATCTTTCTAAAAGGTGTTTTCTATATGAGTATTATTATATAGAGAAATGTGCTTTATTTCAAGTCTAGGGGATAAATTGCTTGTTGTTAGTATATATTTTGTAGCAATAAGAAAAGGGTGGCGGGGATATATTATCCCTTGTCGCCACCACTTGTAAGTCCTGAAACAAAGTTCTTTTGTAGGAAGAAGAAGAGAATACAGATTGGAAGGGCGATGAGGATAGCACCTGCTGAGAAGTAGGCAATCTTCAAGTTCTTCGCATTGTTGACGAAGGTTTGGAGACCAACGGCAACAGTAAAGTATTCTTTCTCACGAAGCAAGAAACTAGAGAGGATGTAGTCCCCGAAAGGTCCCATGAAGGCCCAGAGAGCTTGTACGGCAACCATTGGGCGAACAAGTGGAAGAACAATTTGCCAGAAGCGACGGAAGTGTCCTGCACCGTCTAGTTTTGCAGATTCGTCTAGAGACATTGGCACTGTATCGAAGTAGCCTTTCATGAGCCAAGCATTCATCGGGATACCTCCACCAACATATAGGAAGATGAGGAACCAGCTGTGGTTAAGGGCGTTCAACATAAGTGCCATAACGAAGAAGGCTGTCAAAGCGGCCATGGTTGGCACCATTTGGATAATCAAGAAGAAGACCAAACTTTGTTTACGAGCCAAGAAGTTGTAACGGCTATAGGCATAACCAGCAAGTACGATAATACTTGTTTGGACAGCCATGGTAATCAAGGCGATAATCAAAGTGTTGAGGTACCAAGTACCGTACAAGGTTTCAGAGAAGAGCCCTTGGAAGTTAGCAAAACTAAAGTCGACGTTACTGTCTAGTTTAAAGGCTACTACGTTACCAGTCTTGAAGGCTGACATGATAGTAATCAATAGTGGATAGATAATCACGATTGATAGACCAATCAAGTAGAGGTAAGTAAGGGTTTGAGTCAGTCTACGTTTGAGTTTAATTGAGTTATTCATCTTAGACGTCCTCCATATCAAATGCGTGTAGTTTCTTGAATGCGATCATAGAGATTGAGATGACAATGATAGAGATAATCAAGGTAACAGCTGCCGCCATTGAGTATTGAGGAGATGTACCTGTTGTCAAACGGTAGATCCATGAGATCAAGATATCAGTTGAACCAGCTCCCCCTCCGACACTACCAGGACCTCCACCATTGAAGAGGTACATGATAGAGAAGTTGTTAAAGTTGAAGGTGTATTGGCTAATCAAAGTAGGTGCAGCAACAGCCAAGATCATTGGGAAAGTGATGTTGCGGAATTTTTGCCAAGCATTAGCACCGTCAATATAAGCTGCTTCGTAAAGGTCGTTAGGAATAGATTGCAAGATACCCAAGGTCAAAACGTAGATATATGGGAATCCAAGCCAACCTTGCATCATAATCAAGGCAATCTTAGTCCAAGTTGGGTCTGTTTTCCAAGGAATAAGAGCACCATCAAGGAAAGGAAGGAATTTAGCCAAGATTGGCAATACTTGAGTGTTAATAGCTCCGACACTATCGTTAAACATGTTTGAGAATGTCAAGATAGTGATGAAGGCTGGGACAGCCCAAGGAAGAAGGAAAATAACACCAAAGATACGTTTTCCTTTGATAAATGGTTGGTTAGCAATGATAGCTGTGAAGATACCGATGACGATCTGTAAAGTTGAGGCAGCCAAAGCCCAGATGATAGTCCAAGAAAGAACGGCACCGAAGGCAGAACGGAAGGTACTCAAACTCCAGATGTTCGTAAAGTTGGTCAAACCAACCCAGTCCAACAATTTGTTTGGTGGTAAGTGTTGGAAGTCATAGTTAGTAAAGGCAATCATCAAGGTTACGATAACTGGGAAGATAATCGCGAAGGTCATGGCAACATAAGATGGAATGATCAAGAGGTAAGGGAAGCCATTTTCATAAATCCCTTTGATCATATCTTTGAGGGTATGTGGAACTGGGATTCCATTGTTAATACGTTTTGCGATAGTATGTGCATCTTTAATATTTGAGAAATAAAAGAGTACATAAACGACTACAAAGATTAAATGGAAGGCACCACGAATCAGCATAAAGAGGGAATTATCACGACCTGGTTTGTCACCAAGAGTGATGAGATTGCTCAATTCAGGGGCTGCAAGTGCTAGGAAGTAAAGGACGAATACGATGGTTACACCAAGGAAGATAAAACCTTTGGCTTTTTGTTTATTGTAAATCTGTCCTAACCCAGGAATGATAGACAGCAGAGCTGCTTTACTAGGTTGTTGCTTTTCCATAATAACTCCTTTCATAGGATACTGGTTTCTAATTAAAACCTAAACTATATATGTTTTTGATTGATAAATTCAAAGGGGGATTTGATTTCCACCCCCCTTGAACAAATTTTTTATTCACCAAATTTTTGTTTGATTGTTTCTTTGATCAATGTTACAGCGTCGTTAGCAGCTGTTTTCGCATCTTTCTTACCACTTACAGCATCAAAGAGCATAGTTTTCGCTGGATCCCAAACTGCAGACATTTGAGAGATGTTTGGCATTGGTTGAGCGTTCTTGAACTGTTTGATAACAGCTGTTGTCAACTCATCATTTTTACCTTCAGCATATGTACGAGCTTCAGTGTTAGCTGGGATTTCGTTAGTTGTATCGTAGAAGGCTTTTTGTTCTTCAGTTGAAACAAGGAAGTCTACAAATTTTTGAGCGCCTTCAAGGTTCTTAGTGCTTGATGGGATGATCCAAGCTTTACCACCACCGAATGCAGCATATTCTTTTCCATTTGGAAGAGTTGGGATAGTTGCAACACCGTAGTTTACTTTAGCATCTTTAAAGGCTTGAGCTTTCCAAGGTCCGTCGATGATAGCAGCTGTTTTACCTTCTTGGAATTGAGTTTGGATTAAGTTGCCAGCACCTTCAGTATCTTGCATACCTTTAGGCCATTTTTCATACCAAGATTTAGCGTAGTTGATACCTGCGATAGAACCGTCGTTTGCAAGACCGATATCTTTGGCGTCTTTACCGTTTTGTCCGAATACGTAACCGCCGTTACCAGCAAGAAGTCCATATGCATAGTAGAAGTTTGTCCAGTCAGCTAGGAAAGCAGAAGTTTTTCCATCTTCTCCAGCGAAGGCATATTTGCTATCTTTAGCAAGGTTTTCTAAGTCAGCAAAAGTTTTTGGAGCTTCTTTTACCAAGTCTTTGTTGTAGTACATAACAAGTGACTCGATAACAGCAGGAGCACCGTAAACTTTACCATCAGCAGCTGTTACAAGAGATTTAGTTTTATCATCTGTTTTAGCGCCGTCGCTCAATTTAACTTCTGAAAGTTGTCCGTCAGTACCAAGGCTACCTACACGGTCGTATGGAGCCATCATAACGTCAGCAGCTTGACCTGATTGGTTGTCAAGAGAAAGTTTGTCAAGCCCACCCATTTGGTCTCCTGTTTTGATGGTAACTTTTACGCCAGCTTCTTTTTCGTAAGCTTTTGCAGCTGATTCAGCAAAGGCTTTATATTGGTCTTCAACGTAGAAAGTGAGTTCTTTGGCTTCAGATGAACCAGAATCAGCAGGCTTATCAGCAGTTTTGCTTCCGCAAGCTACCAAAAGCAAGCTAGCAAGTGTAGCAGTTCCAAGCACAGCAGCGCTCTTCATGAATTTAGATGACATAGTGTATTCCTCCTAAAGAATAACAAATTTTATAATGAGGAAACGCAAACGTTTTCCTTTATGGGACTAGTATAACACAATCAGAAAGCGGTTGCAAGTGTTTTTTGTAAAAATTTTTAAAAAAATTGTAAAAAAAGTAAACGCTTCATCATCATATAATAGTAGAAAATCCCAAAAATTGGTTTTGTTTTAAATTTAAAAAAAGTTGAGAAAACGATTGCCTAATTTACAAATGGAAAGCAGAGAGGATTCTCACTTTATTTTTGCTTAATAAGGTAAGTGAAACCCTTATTCCTATTTTGTTTGTTTCCTGAAAGGATATATATACAAGTAAGAAGAAAAAATTTAAAAAAAATAATCAAAAAAGTTATTTAAAACCGCTTGCATTTATCAAGAAAATAAGCTATACTAGTAATAGCGCAAACGTTTGCGTTCATAAAAATGTAATATCTAACTATAAACACATGAGGTGCTTATTATGAAAAAACGTCAAAGTGGTGTGTTGATGCACATTTCTTCTCTTCCAGGAGCATACGGAATCGGATCATTTGGTAAAAGTGCTTACGACTTCGTTGATTTCTTGGTTCGCACAAAACAACGTTACTGGCAAATCCTTCCACTAGGAACAACTAGTTACGGAGACTCTCCTTACCAATCTTTCTCAGCCTTCGCAGGGAACACTCATTTTATCGATTTAGATATCTTGGTGGAACAAGGCTTGTTGCAAGCAAGTGACCTTGAAGGGGTTGACTTTGGTAGTGATGCGTCTGAAGTTGATTATGCGAAAATCTACTATGCACGTCGTCCTCTTTTAGAAAAAGCGGTAAAACGTTTCTTGGAAGTAGGAGATGTTAAGGATTTTGAGAAATTCGCTCAAGACAACCAATCATGGCTTGAACTCTTTGCAGAGTATATGGCTATCAAAGAGCATTTTGACAATCTTGCTTGGACTGAATGGCCAGATGCAGATGCTCGTGCTCGTAAAGCTTCAGCACTTGAAAGCTACCGTGAGCAATTGGCAGACAAGTTGGTTTACCACCGTGTGACTCAATACTTCTTCTTCCAACAATGGTTGAAATTGAAAGCTTACGCTAACGACAACTACATCGAAATCGTTGGGGACATGCCAATCTATGTAGCGGAAGATTCAAGCGATATGTGGGCAAATCCACATCTCTTCAAGACAGATGTCAACGGTAAGGCGACTTGCATCGCAGGATGCCCACCAGATGAGTTTTCTGCAACTGGTCAGCTTTGGGGTAACCCAATCTATGACTGGGAAGCAATGGACAAAGACGGCTACAAATGGTGGATTGAACGCTTGCGTGAAAGCTTCAAAATCTACGACATCGTTCGTATCGACCACTTCCGTGGTTTCGAATCTTACTGGGAAATCCCTGCTGGTTCTGACACAGCAGCACCTGGTGAGTGGGTGAAAGGTCCTGGCTACAAGCTTTTTGCAGCCGTTAAGGAAGAGCTTGGTGAGCTAAACATCATCGCAGAAGACCTTGGTTTCATGACAGACGAAGTTATCGAATTGCGTGAACGTACTGGCTTCCCAGGAATGAAGATTCTTCAATTTGCTTTCAACCCAGAAGACGAAAGCATCGATAGCCCACACTTGGCACCTGCTAACTCAGTTATGTACACAGGAACACACGATAACAATACGGTCCTTGGTTGGTACCGTAACGAGATCGATGATGCGACTCGTGAATACATGGCTCGCTACACTAACCGTAAAGAATACGAAACAGTTCCACACGCTATGCTTCGTACAGTCTTTTCATCAGTTAGCTTCATGGCAATTGCAACTATGCAAGATTTGCTAGAATTGGATGAGGCAGCTCGTATGAACTTCCCATCTACTCTTGGTGGAAACTGGTCTTGGCGTATGACTGAAGATCAATTGACACCAGCTGTCGAGGAAGGTTTGCTTGACTTGACGACAATTTATCGCCGAATCAATGAAAATTTGGTAGAATTAAAGAAATAATACAATATCAGGAGACACCTTAAACATGTTATCACTACAAGAATTTGTACAAAATCGTTACAATAAAACCATTGCAGAATGTAGCAATGAAGAGCTTTATCTGGCTCTTCTTAACTACAGCAAGCTTGCAAGTAGTCAAAAGCCAGTTAACACTGGTAAGAAAAAAGTTTACTACATCTCAGCTGAGTTCTTGATTGGTAAACTTTTGTCAAACAACTTGATCAACCTTGGTCTTTACGACGATGTCAAAAAAGAACTTGCAGCTGCAGGTAAAGACTTGATCGAAGTTGAAGAAGTTGAATTGGAACCATCTCTTGGTAATGGTGGTTTGGGACGTTTGGCTGCCTGCTTTATCGACTCAATTGCTACTCTTGGTTTGAACGGTGACGGTGTTGGTCTTAACTACCACTACGGTCTTTTCCAACAAGTTCTAAAAAACAACCAACAAGAAACAATTCCAAATGCATGGTTGACAGAGCAAAACTGGTTGGTTCGCTCAAGCCGTAGCTACCAAGTACCATTTGCAGACTTTACTTTGACATCAACTCTTTATGATATTGATGTTACTGGTTATGAGACAGCAACTAAAAACCGCTTGCGTTTGTTTGACTTGGATTCAGTTGATTCTTCTATCATTAAAGATGGTATCAACTTTGACAAGACAGATATCGCTCGCAACTTGACTCTCTTCCTTTACCCAGATGATAGTGACCGTCAAGGTGAATTGCTCCGTATCTTCCAACAATACTTCATGGTTTCAAACGGTGCACAATTGATTATCGACGAAGCAATCGAAAAAGGAAGCAACTTGCATGACCTTGCTGACTACGCAGTTGTCCAAATCAACGATACTCACCCATCAATGGTTATTCCTGAATTGATCCGTCTTTTGACTGCACGTGGTATCGAGCTTGACGAAGCAATCTCAATCGTTCGTAGCATGACTGCCTACACTAACCACACAATCCTTGCTGAAGCCCTTGAAAAATGGCCTCTTGAATTCTTGCAAGAAGTGGTTCCTCACTTGGTACCAATCATCGAAGAATTGGACCGTCGTGTGAAAGCAGAAGTGAAAGATCCAGCTGTTCAAATTATTGACGAGAGTGGACGTGTTCACATGGCCCACATGGATATCCACTACGGATACAGCGTTAACGGAGTAGCAGCACTTCACACTGAAATCTTGAAAAATTCTGAGTTGAAAGCTTTCTACGACCTTTACCCAGAAAAATTCAACAACAAAACAAACGGTATCACTTTCCGTCGTTGGCTCATGCATGCTAACCCAAGCTTGTCTCACTACTTGGATGAGATTCTTGGAGAAGGTTGGCACCATGAAGCAGATGAGCTTGAAAAACTTTTGTCTTATGAAGACAAAGCAGCTGTCAAAGAAAAATTGGAAAGCATCAAGGCTCACAACAAACGTAAATTGGCTCGTCACTTGAAAGAACACCAAGGTGTGGAAATCAATCCAAACTCTATCTTTGATATTCAAATCAAACGTCTTCACGAGTACAAACGCCAACAAATGAACGCTTTGTACGTGATCCACAAATACCTTGATATCAAAGCTGGTAACATCCCTGCTCGCCCAATCACAATCTTCTTTGGTGGTAAAGCAGCTCCAGCCTACACAATCGCTCAAGACATCATCCACTTGATCCTTTGCATGTCAGAAGTTATTGCTAACGATCCAGCAGTAGCTCCACACTTGCAAGTTGTTATGGTTGAAAACTACAACGTTACTGCAGCAAGCTTCCTTATCCCAGCATGTGATATCTCAGAACAAATCTCACTTGCTTCTAAAGAAGCTTCAGGTACTGGTAACATGAAATTCATGTTGAACGGAGCTTTGACTCTTGGTACTATGGACGGTGCTAACGTGGAAATCGCTGAGTTGGTTGGAGACGAAAATATCTACATCTTTGGTGAAGATTCAGAAACTGTTATCGACCTTTACGAAAAAGCAGCTTACAAATCAAGCGAATTCTACGCTCGTGAAGCTATCAAACCATTGGTTGACTTCATCGTTAGCGATGCAGTTCTTGCAGCTGGAAACAAAGAGCGTTTGGAACGTCTTTACAAGGAATTGATCAACAAAGACTGGTTCATGACTCTTCTTGACTTGGAAGACTACATCAAAGTCAAAGAGCAAATGTTGGCTGACTACGAAGACCGTGACGCATGGTTGGATAAAGTTATCGTTAACATTTCTAAAGCAGGATTCTTCTCATCTGACCGTACAATCGCTCAGTATAACGAAGATATCTGGCACTTGAATTAAGATACAAGATTTATACTAATACATTTTGTAAAAAAGCGAGTTTCGATTGAAATTCGCTTTTTTTTGAATGCTGTGGATTTGGATCAATCTTATTTAAAAGGGATAAATCATAGATACAGTGAAGGCTTTAAATGCTGGTTTTTACTGTCTTCAGCCTTATATTTCTTCGTAGTTGATTACCTCATATCCCTTGTATTCGCTTACACAAAGTATTATAATATGATTGTAGGAAAGAAGGTGTTCTTATGTGGAAAAAATATTTTTCAAAATATAAATGGACGGATTTATTTTGGATACTATTTGTGATTTTGACATGCCTCTATATAGGTAACCACGATTTGTTTCCTCTCAATCATCAAGAAATCTCTTTTCGTGGTAGCTTGTGGGGGTTGGTACTGGCCTTATTTCACTTGCTATTTATTGATAAGTTTTTTATTTCGAATCGAAAATAAATGGAGAAGCTAAAAGCTTTAAATGTTTTAGACTTTTGGGATAGATAGTTTAAAAATTGAAATTTAAAACCGCAGATCTTCTTGAAATGCGGTTTTTTGTGTCAATTATAGTTCTCTCCCAACCAAAATCTCTGCTTCAATGGTAATCTCTGTCAGTTGGCTCCAGTCAATCTTGCTCTGGTCGATGTGAAAGAGGAGAGGAGTCATACTGAGTAGGGCTTGGAGCTGCTTTGCTGTGATAGACTGGGTTAGTGAGGCAGTTTGACTAGATAGGATGGTAAAGTGATCTTGGAAATGATTTTTGATATCTTGGTTGGAATAGTCCTTGTTTGTCAGCTGGTCTTGTACCTTCTGACGGATTTCCTTGAGGTGATTTTTAGTTGGAATAACCTTTATCAAGATACCGTCTTTGGATAAAACGCGACGAAATTCTCCATAGTTGGCAGGTGAGAAGATATCAAGCAGGATATCCATACTGGCGTCTTTTATAGGAAGTCGTGCCAAGTCACCAACGAACCAATTGACTGCCCAGTTTGGTTCACTCTTGGCAGCGATTTGGACGGAATCTTTGGAAATATCAAAGGCATAGAAGGTTCTGTCAGGATGCCTTTCTTGGAGTTTGCGAGAATAGAATCCTTCGCCACAACCGATATCTAAAATTGTTTTGGCATTTTTTGAGTTTGAAAGTAAATCAGAGACGGCCTCTAGAATAGCTTGATAAAATCCAGCTTCTAGGATTTGTTGGCGGTTTTGAAAATTTTCCTTGTCGTAGTTAGCAGATTGCTTGATTTGAGGTGCCAGATTGATATAGCCAAATTTAGCCAAGTCAAAAGAATGACGATTGTTACATTTGAGACTGCTCTCTACCAGAGTCAGATTTTCTTGACAGATAGGACAGGCAAAGGCAGTCGCAGAAGCAAAACGCTGAAGTTTGGGTTTGAGATTTGTATTCATAGTTTAAGTGTATCAAAAGAGGCAAATGAAAGCAACTTTAGGAATAAGTAGATGGGAGATTCAGTAGAAATAAAACTAATTCTCCAATTTATGGTATAAAATTGCTTTTATATCTAAATTTCTATATAATAATGATAAGGAGGAAATAAGTATGTTAAAAGAAGTATTAAGCGTCGCAAAAGTTGCGAAAAAATCATCACTCTTTTTGGGTGGTGTCGCATTTGGTACCCTTGGTTTGAAAATCTTGGCAAGTAAGGAAGCTAAAAAAGGTTATTCTAAAGCTTTGGCTAAGGCTTACAAGTTGAAAGACGAGCTAGATGCATCTGTTTCTGTTGTGAAACAACATGGAGACGATGTCTTGCAAGATGCCAAATATTTGTACGAGCAAGAGAAAAAAGAAGAGCAATTAGATAGCCTTATAGGAGAATAATATGTCTTTTAAAGTGCTACATAGAGGATACCAACATATCCGACTATCATCTTATTTTTCACTCACCTTGGATATTCAAGACTATCTTCGTTCCTTGGCGAGAGATGAAAAGGGGATTGAGTCTATCCAGTTTTACATGGATCAACAGCACTTTACTCTACGTATAAAAGAAGGCTTCTCTGTATTAGACAATGCAGAAGCCTTTTTAAAAAGAATTAATAAAGGGAAAGTTTCTGAGTTGATGACTCTTCCCATTCGTAGAGAAGAGAGTGCTTATTCTATTGTTTCAGGTGCAGCGATTAAGCGTGTGCTTTTTCGTAGTCTTGTACCGTCTCCTATTCGTTATATATGGACTTGTTATCAGGCTTTGGGTTATATTAGAGAAGCCTATCAAACACTAGCGCGTAAGGAACTAACGATGGAAGTCTTGGACTGTTCGGCGATTTTATTGTCCTTGTTTATGAACCAATCCAAGACAGCTAGCAATATCATGTTTATGCTTGATTTGGGGAATCATTTAGATCAGTGGTCCTTGAAAAAAACTGCAACAGATTTAGAACAAAGTCTTCTTGCAAAAGAGAGCGATGTATTCTTAGTACAGGGCGATACAGTCGTTAGTATCAAGAGTTCCGATGTTCAAATAGGAGATGTTTTAATCTTATCTCAAGGAAATGAAATTCTGTTTGATGGACAAGTAGTTTCAGGTTTAGGTATGGTCAACGAAAGTTCCTTGACAGGAGAGAGTTTTCCAGTTGAAAAAAGAGAGTCTGATTTGGTTTGTGCAAATACAGTATTAGAAACTGGAGAGTTGCGCATTCGTGTAACCGATAATCAGATGAACAGCCGGATTTTACAGCTGATTGAGTTGATGAAGAAATCTGAAGAAAACAAGAAAACGAAACAACGCTATTTCATCAAAATGGCGGACAAGGTCGTCAAATATAATTTCTTGGGGGCTGGTCTGACTTACCTATTAACAGGTTCTTTTTCTAAGGCTATTTCTTTCCTCTTGGTTGATTTCTCCTGCGCTTTGAAAATCTCTACTCCTGTAGCTTATTTGACAGCTATCAAGGAGGGGTTGAACCGTGAAATGGTGATTAAGGATGGAGATGTTCTGGAGAAATACCTGGAAGTAGATACTTTCTTGTTTGATAAGACGGGAACAATTACAACTAGCTATCCTATAGTTGAAAAGGTGTTACCTTTTGGAGACTATAGTGAGGAAGATATTCTCAGAATTAGTGCCTGTCTTGAGGAGCACATCTATCATCCTATTGCTAATGCCATCGTCAAGCAAGCTGAGATAGAGGGGATTGAACATGAGGAAATGCATGGGAAACTCCAATATATCGCAAGTAAGGGGATCAAATCTCATATAGATGGCCAACCAGTTCTTATTGGAAATTATGTCTTGATGCAGGATGAACAGATTCATATCAGTTCAGAACAAAATGCTTTAATTGAAGAGTACAAGAGTCACTACAATCTCTTATTCTTGGCTTATCAGAATGAATTGATTGGAATGTTCTGCATTCATACTCCTTTGAGAAAAGAAGCAAAAGCAGCCTTGGAGAAACTTAAGGCACAAGGGAAAAAATTGATTCTGGCAACAGGGGACACCCTGGTTAGAACAGAGGAATTAGTCAAAGATTTGCCCTTTGATCAGGTCTATACAGACTTGAAACCTGATGGGAAATTTGAGTTAGTAGAGGAACTGCAGAAAGCAGGTCACACTATTTTGATGGTTGGGGATGGGTTGAATGACTCAGCTGCTCTAACTCTATCAGATATCGGTGTGGTGATGAATGAGAGTGCAGATATTTCTAAGCAGATGAGTGATATCTTATTGTTAGATAATCGCTTGGATTTCTTCCAAGAGTTGGATTCGCTATCATCATCTTTGCAAACACTCATCAAGAAGAATATTCAAGATACCGTTGTCGTAAATAGTAGTTTGATTGGCTTTGGCTTGTTTAACTGGCTCAGCCCTTCAAATCTTTCTATCTTACATAATCTAACAACCTTACGCATTGTACTGCGTAGCCTGTCTATTAAGGGATAGGTGGGGGACTATTCACAGCAAAAAGGAGTTACCTTTCTCGAGGTTAACTCCTTTGTTTATAGGTAAATATTGAACAATTTAGTAAGTCAATACAAAGTATTTTTTCTTACCACGACGGATAACAGTCAGTTCGTTCTCAAGCTTATCTGCGTCACTTAAGACATAGTCAAGATCTTGGATGCGGTCGCCGTTGACGTAGATAGCTCCGTTTTGGACGTCTTCACGGGCTTGGCGTTTTGAGTTAACTACACCAGATGAGACGAGCAGTTCCACGATATTGTGGTTTTCATCTGCTTGAACTTGGTAGTTTGGTACACCACGAAGTCCTTGTTTGAGCTCTTTAACAGAAAGATTCTTGATATTTCCTGCAAAAAGTTGCTCAGTGATGTTGAGGGCTTCTTTGTAAGCTTCTTCGCCGTGAACAAGTGTTACGACTTCACGAGCCAAGACTTTTTGAGCCAAGCGTTCATGTGGAGCCGCTTCAAATTGTTTACGGATTTCTTCAATCTCATCAAGTGACAAGAAAGTAAAGATCTTCAAGAAGCGAACAGCGTCTGCGTCCATAACGTTCATCCAAAATTGGTACATCTCGTAGGGAGAAGTCTTTTCAGGATTGAGCCAGACTGCGTTTCCTTCTGATTTACCAAATTTCTTACCAGTTGCATCGGTGATAAGCGGAACTGTGATAACGTGGCCAGTCTTGTCAGCCTTACGACGAAGCAATTCAGTACCAGCTGTCATATTTCCCCACTGGTCAGAACCCCCGATTTGAAGCGTTACGTTGTGGTCTTGGTTAAGAACGAAGAAGTCGTAACCTTGCATGATTTGGTAGGCAAACTCAGTGTATGAAATTCCTGTTTCAATCCGTTTTTTCACAGACTCCTTGCTCATCATGTAGTTGACAGTAAAGTATTTTCCGATATCACGGAGGAAATCAATGAAGCTGATGCTGCCAAACCAGTCGTAGTTGTTGACCATGACAGCCTTGTTTTCACCATTTTCAAAGTCAAGAAAACGAGAAAGTTGTCCTTGGATAGACTTGACCCAGCCATCTACTGTGTCTTTTGTTTGGAGACTACGTTCAGCATCTTTGAAGGACGGATCTCCGATGAGACCTGTAGCACCGCCAACGAGCGCATAAGGTTTGTGACCTGCTAGTTGCAAGCGACGACTTGTCAAGATTGCGACAAGGTGGCCTAGGTGAAGGCTGTCAGCAGTTGGATCGTAGCCAGTATAATAAGAAACTTGACCTTCTTCTAGGGCTTTACGCAAAGCTTCTTCATCAGTCGTTTGAAAAATCAAACCACGCTCTTTTAGCTCATCAAAAATGTGCATGTGTCTTTTCTCCTTTTTAAAATTATTGTTTCTAACTATTGTATCACAAACTTGGGCAATAGCCTAGCAGAATAGGGAAGAAAGTGGCTATTTTATTGAAAGGGTAACTTCTCAAAGTAACTTCCACTTGCCCAACCAAAGTGGAAATTAGTCTAAAACGGATTTTTATGGTGGAATT
>CABTAV010000027.1:0-14868 GCA_902482895.1 uncultured Streptococcus sp.
CTAGTTGCTCTTCTAATTCTGCTTGAATCTTTGCAATAGCAACTTCCATGTGGTCGTCATTGGTCACAAAGTGAGTCGCAGGGAAAATCGCCAAATGATCCACTTCTCCCAATACCTGTCCAGTTAGGGCCTCAACCTCACGAATACGGTCAATCTCATCCCCAAAAAATTCTACTCGAAAAGCGTGTTCATCACGGGAAGCTGGGAAAATCTCCACCACATCCCCACGCACACGAAATCTTCCCCGTTGGAAATCAATATCATTACGTTCAAACTGAATATCGACCAAGTCATTCAAGAGTTTATCACGAGAAATTTCAAGACCTGGACGGAGACTAACGACACTATCAGCGTATTCCTTGGGCGAACCCAGACCATAGATACAAGAAACGGAAGCTACGACGATAACATCATTACGCTCCAAAAGGGCCGAAGTCGCTGAGTGGCGGAGTTTGTCAATCTCGTCATTGACAGAACTATCCTTCTCAATGTAGGTATCACTAGAAGGGACATAAGCTTCTGGCTGGTAATAATCATAGTAAGACACAAAGTACTCAACTGCATTTTCAGGGAAAAATTCCTTAAACTCCCCATAGAGCTGACCAGCAAGCGTCTTATTGTGAGCAATGACCAGAGTAGGTTTATTGACTTTGGAAATGACCTGACTCATGGTATAGGTCTTCCCTGTTCCGGTCGCCCCCATCAGAATCTGAGCTTTTTCTCCACCCTCGATATTATCTACCAACTGCTCGATAGCTTGGGGTTGATCTCCTGATGGTTGATATTTTGATACTAGTTTAAATTGATTATCTTTAATGCGATTGATCATAAGAATCCTCTTTCCATGTGCTATTCCTATTTTAGCATACTTATAGAATTTTCACGAAGAAAAGGACAGACCGAAGTCACATCCTTTCATTTTCTTTCTTCAATTGATAAGCGAGATAGACAATCAGCAGCAGCAAAATAATACTGGACACGATGGAACCCTCAATACCAAAAGATCCTCCTGATAACCAGCCTTGATCGCCTTGTGGTAAAAAGGTCATCAAAGACGTTCCTGATGGTTGACCACTAACTAAAATCCCAAAGAGATTTCCCTGAGCAAAATTCCAGGCTCCATGAATACCTGCAACACCCCAAACTGTATCAGTTTTGAAAAGGTAAAGAGCCATGGCAACTCCGAATAGGAAGAGATTCACTAGAGATAGAGGTGTTAGACCAGAATTTCCCACATGAAGCAGGGTAAAGAACAGGCTAGATATAAGAATAGCCAGTTTTAGATTGGTTCTTGAGGCCAATTGAGGAAGGAGCCAAGCACGGGCTACCACTTCTTCTGTTGTCCCCTGTAAAATCCAAAAAGGGATAGTAAAGACTACAAAGACAAGCGAGTAAAGATTCAAGTGAATGGATTCCAAACGATATTGCCCCAAGGCCACTAAACCTAACAAAGTAAGAAGAAAAAGTGCCAGACCTAGCCCAAATCCTTTAACAAGATTTCTGAGGAAATTTTCTCTATAAAATCCTAAAGTTCGAATAGGTCTTTTCTCAACTTTTTTAGTCCATCTGAACACAGTGTTGAGTATAAAACCAAACGCCAGTAAATCTAAAATTAAATGAAAGTCACTTGTTTTATCCATCAAGCTCTGCTGCAAAGTCTGCAAGTATGTAGCAAAAGCTTGACCAGCCTCTCCAAAATTTCTAGCAAGTCCGATAAGAGCTAACAAACTAATACCATATAAAGTAAAAGCCACAAACTCTCCTATAAAGACAAAAACAAAGGCTAACAAGGGGCTTGTGTAAATATTTAAACTCATTTTTGAAGCTTGGAAGTCTTCAAATATTCTTTTGTTCTTCATATCCCTGTCCTCTTTTCTTCTACTATATACTATTATTATAGCACTTTATGGTAGCAATTCAAGAAAGAAAAGAAAAAACGATGTTATATTTTCTGACACAAAAAATATAAAAATTTGCCTTTTTTTACTTTTTCTGATATAATGGGAAAATATTCGGAAAAGGAGACTAAAAATGAAGAAAAAATTTCTAGCATTTTTGCTAATTTTATTCCCAATTTTCTCATTAGGTATTGCGAAAGCTGAAACAATTAAGATTGTATCTGATACCGCCTATGCACCTTTTGAGTTTAAAGATTCAGATCAAACTTATAAAGGAATTGATGTTGACATTATTAACAAAGTCGCTGAGATTAAAGGATGGAACATTCAGATGTCCTATCCTGGATTTGATGCAGCGGTAAATGCGGTTCAAGCTGGTCAAGCTGACGCTATCATGGCAGGAATGACAAAAACTGCAGAACGTGAAAAAGTTTTCACCATGTCTGATACTTACTATGATACAAAAGTTGTCATTGCAACTACAAAGGCACACAAGATTAGTAAATATGACCAATTAACTGGCAAAACCGTTGGTGTTAAAAACGGAACTGCTGCTCAACGTTTTCTTGAAACAATCAAAGATAAATACGGCTTTACTATTAAAACATTTGACACTAGTGATTTGATGAACAACAGCTTGAGTGCTGGTGCCATCGATGCCATGATGGATGACAAACCTGTTATCGAATATGCCATCAACCAAGGTCAAGACCTCCATATTGAAATGGATGGTGAAGCTGTAGGAAGTTTTGCTTTCGGTGTGAAAAAAGGAAGCAAATACGAGCACCTGGTTACTGAATTTAACCAAGCCTTGGCTAAAATGAAACAAGATGGTAGCCTGGATAAAATCATCAAGAAATGGACTGCGTCATCATCTTCAGCAGTGCCAACTACAACTACTCTAGCAGGATTAAAAGCTATTCCTGTTAAAGCTAAATACATTATTGCCAGCGATTCTTCTTTTGCACCTTTTGTTTTCCAAAACTCAAACAATCAGTACACTGGTATTGATATGGACTTGATTAAGGCCATCGCTAAAGACCAAGGTTTCGAAATTGAAATCACCAACCCTGGTTTTGATGCCGCTATCAGTGCTGTTCAAGCTGGACAAGCTGATGGTATCATTGCTGGTATGTCTGTTACAGATGCTCGTAAGGCAACTTTTGACTTCTCAGAATCATACTACACTGCCAATACTATCCTTGGTGTCAAGGAATCAAGCACCATTGCTTCTTATGAAGATTTAAAAGGGAAGACGGTCGGTGTTAAAAACGGAACCGCTTCTCAAACCTTCCTAACAGAAAATCAAAGCAAATACGGCTACAAAATCAAAACCTTCGCTGATGGTTCTTCAATGTATGACAGTTTAAATACTGGAGCCATCGATGCGGTTATGGATGATGAACCTGTCCTCAAATATTCTATCAGCCAAGGTCAAAAATTGAAAACTCCAATCGCTGGAACTCCAATCGGTGAAACAGCCTTTGCCGTAAAAAAAGGAGCAAATCCAGAATTGATTGAAATGTTCAACAACGGACTTGCAAACCTTAAAGCAAACGGGGAATTCCAAAAGATTCTTGATAAATACCTAGCTAGCGAATCTTCATCTGCTTCAACAAGCACTGTTGATGAGACAACTATCTGGGGCTTGCTCCAAAACAACTACAAACAACTCCTTAGCGGTCTTGGTATCACTCTTGCTCTAGCTCTTATCTCATTTGCTATTGCCATTGTCATTGGGATTATCTTCGGTATGTTTAGCGTTAGCCCATACAAATCTCTTCGTGTGATCTCTGAGATTTTCGTTGACGTTATCCGTGGTATTCCATTGATGATTCTTGCAGCCTTTATCTTCTGGGGGATTCCAAACTTTATCGAATCCATCACAGGTCAACAAAGTCCAATTAACGACTTTGTAGCTGGTACTATTGCCCTCTCACTCAATGCAGCCGCTTATATCGCTGAAATCGTTCGTGGTGGTATTCAGGCCGTTCCAGTTGGCCAAATGGAAGCCAGCCGAAGCTTGGGTATCTCTTATGGAAAAACCATGCGTAAGATTATCTTGCCACAAGCAACTAAATTAATGTTGCCAAACTTTGTTAACCAATTCGTTATCGCTCTTAAAGATACAACCATCGTATCTGCTATCGGTTTGGTTGAACTCTTCCAAACTGGTAAGATTATCATCGCCCGTAACTACCAAAGTTTCAAGATGTATGCAATCCTTGCTATCTTCTATCTTGTAATTATCACACTTTTGACTAAACTAGCGAAACGCTTAGAAAAGAGGATTCGTTAATGGCAAAACTAAAAATTGATGTAAATGATTTACACAAAAGCTACGGAAAAAATGAAGTTTTAAAAGGAATTACGACTAAGTTCTATGAAGGAGATGTTGTTTGTATCATTGGTCCTTCAGGTTCTGGTAAGTCAACCTTCCTCCGTAGCCTTAATCTTCTAGAAGAAGTCACTAGCGGTCACATCACTGTGAACGGTTATGACTTAACTGAAAAAACTACCAACGTTGACCACGTCCGTGAAAATATCGGAATGGTGTTCCAACACTTCAACCTCTTCCCACACATGTCTGTATTGGACAACATTACTTTTGCTCCTATTGAGCACAAGTTGATGACTAAAGAAGAAGCTGAGAAATTGGGAATGGAGTTGCTTGACAAGGTTGGGCTTGCAGATAAAGCTAATGCTAACCCAGATAGCCTATCAGGTGGTCAAAAACAACGTGTGGCTATCGCTCGTGGACTAGCAATGAATCCAGACATCATGCTCTTTGATGAACCAACTTCTGCCCTTGACCCTGAGATGGTCGGAGACGTACTAAACGTTATGAAAGACTTGGCTAAACAAGGCATGACCATGATTATCGTAACCCATGAGATGGGATTTGCTCGTCAGGTTGCCAACCGCGTTATCTTTACTGCAGATGGTGAGTTCCTTGAAGACGGAACACCAGATCAAATCTTTGATAACCCACAACACCCACGTCTAAAAGATTTCTTGGACAAGGTTTTAAACGTCTAAACACAAACTGTAAGGATTTCCTTGCAGTTTTTTCTATCTTGTATTGGATTTTTTGATTTTTCGGAAAATTATGTTAGAATTAAGTTTATAAAATGAGGTTTCCTCATACCTAGCAAGACTAGGAATAAAAATAGAAATTAGGTAGCTAGATGTCATCTAAGGTTATTGTTACAATTTTCGGTGCGAGTGGAGACCTGGCTAAACGCAAGCTCTACCCTTCCCTTTTTAGACTATATAAATCCGGCAATCTTTCCGAGCACTTTGCTGTCATTGGAACTGCTCGTCGTCCATGGAGCAAGGAATATTTTGAATCTGTTGTAGTCGAATCCATCCTTGATTTGGCAGATAGTACCGAACAGGCTCAAGAGTTTGCTAGCCACTTCTACTATCAAAGTCATGATGTCAATGATACAGAGCACTACATTGCTTTACGTCAATTGCAGGCTGAACTCAATGACAAATACCAAGCTGAACACAACAAGCTCTTCTTCTTGTCAATGGCTCCTCAATTCTTTGGAACTATTGCTAAACACCTTAAGTCTGAAAACATCGTAGATGGTAAAGGTTTTGAGCGTTTAATCGTTGAGAAGCCATTTGGTACAGATTACGCAACTGCAAGCAAGTTAAATGACGAACTATTGGCAACATTTAACGAAGAACAAATTTTCCGTATCGACCATTATCTTGGTAAGGAAATGATCCAAAGTATCTTTGCAATTCGCTTTGCAAACCTGATTTTTGAAAATGTCTGGAACAAGGACTTTATCGACAATGTTCAAATTACCTTTGCGGAGCGCTTGGGTGTAGAAGAACGTGGTGGCTACTATGATGAATCTGGTGCCCTCCGCGACATGGTACAGAACCATACTTTGCAACTGCTTTCTCTCCTTGCAATGGACAAGCCAGCAAGCTTCACAAAAGACGAGATTCGTGCTGAGAAGATTAAGGTCTTTAAAAACCTCTATCATCCAACTGATGAAGAGCTTAAAGAACACTTTATCCGTGGTCAATACCGTTCAGGTAAGATTGATGGCATGAAATACATCTCTTATCGTAGCGAGCCAAATGTAAATCCAGAATCAACAACTGAAACATTTGCATCTGGTGCCTTCTTTGTGGACAGCGATCGCTTCCGTGGTGTTCCTTTCTTCTTCCGTACTGGTAAACGTTTAACTGAAAAAGGAACTCATGTCAACATCGTCTTTAAACAAATGGATTCTATCTTTGGAGAACCACTTGCTCCAAACATTTTGACCATCTATATCCAACCAACAGAAGGCTTCTCTCTTAGCCTAAATGGGAAGCAAGTAGGAGAAGAATTTAACTTGGCTCCTAACTCACTTGATTATCGTACAGATGCGACCGCAACTGGTGCTTCTCCAGAACCATACGAAAAATTGATTTATGACGTCTTAAATAACAACTCAACTAACTTTAGCCACTGGGATGAAGTTGGTGCGTCATGGAAGTTGATTGATCGTATCGAAGAGCTCTGGGCTGAAAATGGTGCCCCACTTCATGACTATAAAGCTGGAAGCATGGGACCTCAAGCAAGCTTTGACTTACTTGAAAAATTTGGTGCCAAATGGACTTGGCAACCAGATATCGCCTATCGTCAAGATGGTCGTTTAGAATAAAAAATTTCCTGCAAGTTTGTGCCTTGCAGGATTTTTGATTCTGATTAAATTAAGCCTTCCAAGAGACCCTTCATAAAGTTTTCTGAGTTAAACTCTCCAATATCATCGATTTTTTCACCAAAACCAATCAATTTTACAGGAATATTGAGTTCCTCACGGATAGCAAGAACAACACCACCTCGGGCAGTCCCGTCAATTTTTGTTAAGACTATTCCTGTGACAGGCGTAATTTTAGAGAACTCTTTAGCTTGTACTAGAGCATTTTGTCCTGTTGAGGCATCAAGGGCTAGGAAGGTTTCATGAGGTGCTTCTGGTACGACACGTTTGATAATACGACCAATCTTTTCCAACTCGGCCATGAGGTTGTCCTTGTTTTGCAGACGACCAGCCGTATCAATCATGAGAATGTCAATACCTTCTGCTACTGCTCGTTCCATCCCATCAAAGACAACGCTAGCTGGATCTGCTTTCTCAGGACCAGTAACGACAGGAACATCTACACGACGCCCCCATTCTGCTAACTGAGCAACCGCACCCGCACGGAAGGTATCTGCTGCTACTAGCATGACTTTTTTGCCAGCTTGCTTGTAGCGGTGGGCTAGTTTCCCGATAGAAGTTGTTTTCCCAACACCATTCACACCGACGAAGAGCATGACAGTCAAGCCATCTTGGAAGTGGATTCTTTCATCGTAGTTGCCATCCTTTTCATAAAGCTCAACCAATTTCTCAATGATAACACGGCGTAGTGCGTCGGGTTTCTTGGCGTTTTCAAGCTTGGCTTCGTAGCGTAACTCCTCTGTTAAATTAGAAGCCACCTGGACACCAACGTCACTCATAATCAGCAGTTCTTCTAGTTCCTCGAAAAATTCTTCGTCAACAGAGCGGAAGTTAGCAAAGAAGGCATTCAAGCGAGCACCGAAGCCTGTACGAGTTTTCTTAAGACTGCGATCATATTTTTCCTGAACAGTTTCTTCTGCTTGTGGATATTCTTCTGCTACTTCAAAAGCTTGCTCTTCTCCAGCTTCTAGAGATTCTTGGCTCTCTTCTTCGAAAAATTCTTCATGCTCTTGGCTTTGCTCTAGCTCATTAAATTCTTCTTCTTGAACCATTTCTTCGACTACTTCTGGTTCAATAACTTCTTCTGTCGAGATCTGAGGAAGTTCTTCTTGAGCAAGTGTTTCTTCCACTTTTTCTCTTGTTGTCTCTTCCTGACTTGTTTCTTCGATAGCCGTTTGCTTTTCTTCAACCTCTTCAGACAAATCAAGATTTTCCAGAGCTTCTTTTACAACTTCTTCGATTTTAGGTTCTTCTTTTTTTCCGAATAGACGGTCAAATAATCCCATATCTTAGTTCTCCTTTAGCACATATTCTTCGATCGCCCAGGCAACAGCTTCTTCATCATTGGTCATTGGAGTCACCACATTTGCAACCGCCTTGACTTCAGGAACAGCGTTTTGCATGGCAACACCGAGTCCTGCCCATTCAATCATAGAAAGGTCATTGGCCTCATCACCACAAGCCATGACTTGGCTTTGATCGATTCCAAGATGGCTGATTAGTTTTGCCAAACCTGTTGCTTTATGAACATTCTTTGGTGACCACTCTAGCAACATTTCACGTGATTTAAAGATCTCATATTGGTCAAACAATTCTGGAGAAATCTTCTGAATGGCTGCATCCAAGGGTTCTTGAGCAAAGGCAGTCACGCACTTATTGTAAGTCATTTGACTAGACAAGTCTGCAAAGTCCACTGGAACAAAAGTCAAAGCTGGATTAAATTTGGCATAAAGACTTTCTTGGTCCGATTGAATTTGATAAACAGTTCCTTCTGAGATAGCATCAAGAGGCAGTGATAATTTCTCTGTTTCCTCATACAAGCGTGCCACATCATCATAGGAAAAGACTGTCTTATCAAGGATTTCACCTGTATTTTTCTGAACCAAACCACCATTAAAAGTAATCGTATACTCATCTTCGTGGCCGTCAGTCCCTAGCTCATGGAGAAAGAAATCCATAGCTTTTAAGGGACGACCAGTTGTTAATACGACCTTGATACCACGATCACGCGCAGCTTTCAAGGTTGCCTTAGTACGATCCGTCAACCTTTTATCAGTAGTCAGCAAGGTCCCGTCCAAGTCCAATGCAATCAATTTTATATCTGCCATTATAAGCCCTCCATGTAAGCTATAACCGACTGGTCCTTATGGTGACCAATCACTGTCTCTGCTAATTCTAAAATTTCAGGTCGTGCATTTTCAGGAGCTACAGGATGTCCTACAACCTGCATCATATGCAAGTCATTTAGATTGTCTCCAAAAGCCATAACCTGATCCATCGTGATACCAAGTTTTTTAGCTAATTCAACAATGGCCACTCCCTTATCGACATAGTCCAGAACAATATCAATGGATTCAAAACCAGTTGTCATAGCCTTAACACCAGGGACATTTTCATTAACCCAAGCTTCCCCAGCTTCTAGCGTTTCTTCTGTGAAGTTGGTTGTAAATTTGAAAATGTCATCTGTAATATCTTCCAGACTTGCTACTTTTTGGATATTTTCATTATAATGCTGACTCTCTTTCAAATAGGTTGCATTAACCGTGTCTAACACATAAGAACCCTTCTTACCCGTCAAGAGCAGTTTATTGATATCTACATAAGGTGACGTTTTCAGCTTTTCAAAAGTTGATAGATAAAACTCACGAGACATTGTCGCTTCATACAAGTCCTGACCTTGATATTCGACCAAACTGCCATTTTCCGCGATGAAAATAATGTCATCACGAACATCAGCAAATAATTTTTCTAAGGATAGAAAACCGCGCCCCGAAGCCACCGCAAAGTAAATCCCTTTTTCCTTGTAGGAAACCAGAAGAGACTTGAGGCGATCCATATCAAAGCGTCCATTCTCATCTAGGAAGGTTCCGTCCATATCTGTTGCTACTAGTTTAATCATAAAATCTTTCTTACTCCGATTAGTAAATCTACCTCCTATTATACCATAGATAAGTAGAAAAAGGACGAGTCTATCAGCTTTGCATCTCTTTTATCCTTCTCTACTAGCTAGTGCTGTTTCTAACTTTTAAAAAAGCTCGTAAAATTAAAATCGTGCAACTTTTTTCAGATACTTTTAAAAGATTGATTTCCCTATATTTTTCCTTTATACTGGATAAAAAGGAGAATAATATGTCAGAAACAAATCACGAAATCGATTCAAATTTTGCAGGTCGTTTAAATATCCTGCGTGCGGGTGTTCTTGGTGCCAATGATGGAATTATTTCCATTGCTGGTGTGGTTATCGGAGTTGCTAGTGCCACGAGCAATATCTGGATTATCTTTTTATCAGGGTTTGCGGCTATTTTGGCCGGTGCCTTTTCAATGGCTGGTGGAGAATATGTATCCGTTTCAACTCAAAAAGATACTGAGGAAGCGGCCGTTGCGCGTGAGCAGCTCTTGCTAGACCAAGATATGGAACTAGCCAAAAAGTCCCTCTATGCTGCCTATATTCAAAATGGCGAGTGTGAAACATCAGCCCAACTTCTCACCAACAAAGCCTTTTTAAATAATCCACTCAAGGCTTTGGTAGAGGAAAAATATGGGATTGAGTATGAAGAGTTTACCAATCCTTGGCATGCTGCCATCTCTAGCTTTATTTCCTTTTTCCTTGGTAGCTTACCACCAATGCTGTCAGTGACCATTTTTCCAAGTGATTACCGCATCCCTGCTACTGTCCTTATCGTCGGTGTGGCTCTTCTTCTTACTGGTTACACTAGTGCCAAACTTGGAAAAGCCCCAACCAAAACAGCTATGATTCGGAACCTAGCTATTGGTCTCTTGACTATGGGAGTTACCTTTCTGCTAGGACAACTTTTCAGCATTTAATACTCTTCGAAAATCTCTTCAAACCACGTCAGCTTCGCCTTGCCGTATATATGGTTCCTGACTTCGTCAGTTCTATCTGCAACCTCAAAGCAGTGCTTTGAGCAACCTGCGGCTAGCTTCCTAGTTTGCTCTTTGATTTTCATTGAGTATAAAATATAAGAAATACCTCGATTTTGAAGTCGAGGTATTCTTTTTTACATTTGCACAATCTTGCGATAGCTTCTTGAAGTAATCATGAAAATCAGCACATAGGCGATGAGGAAGATAGCGCAGATAGACAAGGTCACAATCAACATCATATTCGTATCTATTACACCAATCACTTTTAAAATCAGACTAAGCATATGGTAGGCAAAGGCTAGGTGTAGGAAAGCAAAGAGCAAAGGGAGGAAGAAAACAGTTAAAACCTGTTTGTTAATGGTTTGCTTGATTTGCTTTTGATCTAAACCGACTTTCTGCAAGATAATAAAGCGTTCACGGTCTTCATAGCCTTCAGAAATTTGTTTGTAATAGATGACCAGAACCGTTCCGACCATAAAGATAATGGATAGGAAAATACCGATAAAGAAGACACCACCAAAGAGGGCACTCATTTGAGCACTAGCATCTGCTAGATTGCTACCATACACATAGCTACCTTCCGTGTTTAATTGAGCATTAAACTGGTTGAGGTATTTATCATATTCTTCAGCGACCTTGAGTTGTTCTTCTTCGTTGGCATTTACATTCATACCACCGTAAAACTGATTATAGATAGCCGAATCTGGGAATTGATCCAAAAAGGCTTGTAAATTAGGTACAACAAGGTAATTGTAATCAGCAGTCAAAATATTAAACTGATTTGGAACATGGTTTACAATGAAATCTTTAGTAAATTCTTCTTTGACAGAAAATTGATGATCATTTAGAGTTAGAGCTTTCTGTTCTTTAACTCCCTCATTCTTTGCAAAGAGTCCGACCTCATTTCCTGATAGAGACAGTTTTTGGCCAGTCATATTTTCATAATCTTTTTGGTCAAATACCATGAAAACTGTTGTGGGTTGGACACGATTTTGTCCTTTTTCAAAAAGGGTTAACTTGCTACCTTCTTGGTTTGCAACACCAAAGTAAGCGTAACGAAGCACTTCTTTCTCTTTAATCTTATAACCTTTATCACTTGCAAACTGGCTCAAGAGTTTGTCCAAGTCTTCTTTTTCAACATTTTGCCCTGAAACCCCAAAATCATGAGGATTTAGAACTTTTTTAAAGCTTTCTGAGGCATTGAAAATACTAGTCGCTGCTGACATGGTTACCAAAACCATTGTTGACAAAATTGCGATAGTTGCTAGTCCAACCGCATTTTTCTTCATACGAAAAATCAAGTTGGAAACAGAGATGAGGTTATTAGGTTGGTAATAGTATTTCTTGTTTTTCTTTAAGATTTGTAGGAAGACTGTAATTCCTGCATTAAACAAGAGATAAGTACCAAAGATAACCAGCAAAACAGCTAGGAAGAAAGTTGTTAGGGCTGTAAGAGGATCTTTTACAGTAAGGGAAAGATAGTATCCAATCCCTAAACTAATCGTACCAAGAATAGTTTGGAGAGATAGGAAACGACCTTTTTTCTCACCGCTAGCTTTCTCACGTGAGAGCTGGAGGGCATTCATACGGGCGATTCGAAGAGCATTCAGAAACATGAGACCTAGGAAAATCAAACCAAAGACAACAAGCACTGTAATGACAACTTTCATCTGGAAAGTAGCGACTAGTTCTACCTTTAATTTCATCAGTTTGAGTAGGAAAGCGAAAATCAACTTGTCAAACAAGGCTCCAATACCGATACCTGCTCCAACAGTTAGAATCCCAAATACCACTAACTCCTTAAAGGTCATACTGATTAGATGACGCTTCTCCAATCCCAACATGCCATAAATTCCCAGTTCCTTGGAACGGTTTTTCATAACAAAACTATTGGCATAGAGGACGATAATGGCTGACGCAAGGGTGACGACAAACATACCAAATCCAAGTGTAGCCTGAATGGTTGTTCCTCCACGGATTTCAGCAATCTTGGGATTGAAGGTTAGAGAGTAAAAAAGATAGGTGACAGTGACTGCCAAGAGAACAGCCAGCGCAAAAGGATAGTAGAGTTTGCGGTTTTTAATCAAGTTCGATACCGCTAACTTATTGGTTAATCGAAACATACTAATTCACCTCGCTTGCCATGACAGTCAAGGTATCAGAGATTTCTTGGAACATCTGACGCTCTGTCTTCTCTCCACGGTAGATTTGATTATAAAGAATGCCGTCTTTGATGAAGAGCACGCGCTTGGCTCTACTAGCTGCTGCCGTTGAGTGGGTTACCATGAGAATGGTTTGGCCGCGCTCATTGATTTCATCAAAGACATCAAGTAAGGCTGCAGAGGACTTGGAGTCAAGAGCTCCTGTTGGCTCATCCGCAAGGAGAATTTCAGGTTCTGTGATGATGGCGCGGGCTACTGCTACACGCTGTTTCTGACCACCAGAAATCTCGTAAGGGTACTTCTCTTGTAATTGGTTGATGCCTAGATTCTCAGCTGTCACCACCAATTTCTTCATCATCTCCGTAATAGGTCTTCTTGACAAGACAAGCGGAAGCAAGATATTGTCTTTTACAGAGAGAGTATCTAGCAAATTAAAGTCTTGAAAGACAAAGCCCAACTTTTCACGACGGAAGCTAGAAGCCTGTGAATTTTTAATGGTTGCGGTGTCAGTTCCATTCAAGTAAACCTGACCACGAGTTGGTTTATCCAGCATAGCTAGAATATTGAGAAGAGTTGATTTACCAGAACCAGACTCACCCATGATGGCAACGTAGTCGCCCTTTTCGACGGTAAAGTGAATATCCTTGAGAGCTTCTACTTGGTTGCCCTGAAAACGAGTTTTATAAATTTTTTGAACGTGTTTTACATCTAAAAGTGTCATGAGAATCTCCTTTCTTAATATCCCATCAAATGAAATGTCTCTTGCATCATAGCGCATCCCAGCTGAACGCGCTCGATATCTTTGTGGCTTGGTTTTCTTGTTTTCTTATGTAAGATTTGTTTCATGATGTTACTCCTTTGTTCTTTATGAGTCTAGTTTACATCAAAAAAAGACCTCTTGCCATAACCTAACCTTACAAAAGAGACTTTAATCTTACATTTTTGTAAGATTGGGGGGAATGTAAGCAAAATTGCTTAGAAAATGATTTGATTTCCTATTTTAAAAATTGTAAAATATAAATGGGAAAAGGCTTACTTTGGAAAGGAGGAAGCGGGAACTATCATTTAAGTAAGCCTACTTTGATGAAACACCATTCGATTTAACACTGGCAAGTCGTTCTAAGCATCAGGAAAGAAGGTGCGCTCTAATGAAACACAAAGAACATATACTCATTGGACTTCTCTATCTACTCTCTCCATTCATCGGTCAGCTCTTAGTTGAAAAGACATACTTTATCGGTACAGAATTTACAGCTACTGCTTATGCTATTTGCTGGCTATCAGTTGTTATCAGCATCCACCATTTTTCAAAAAACGTATTGTCTCAGCAAGAAAAATCAGATTAGAAACATGAGTTCAAAAACATGCTTTTAGTTTGTAGATAAAGTTGGAAAATATTATTAAAAGTAAAAAAGCTTTAAATCAAGCAGTTTAGACTATTGATTTAAAGCTTTTTGCTTATTCCAAATCTTCTGTAGAACCTCACCAAAACCAGCCTTCAGTATCGTCAATGGCTTGGGCTTCTTTGCGTTTGCGTGGGCCTGTTCCGTACATTTCTGCTTCGATTTCTTCCTTGGTTGGCATGACAGAAGCTAGGATGATATAGATAATCACACCAAGTCCAAAGTTTGCGACTGTAAAAATGGCAAATAGGAAACGAACAAGGGTAACATCAAAGTTCCACTTGTCTGATAGACCTGCCAGAACTCCTGAAATCATGCGATTTCGTCTCATTTTATAAAATTTACTGTTCATGGTATTACCTCTTTCTACTAGGTTAGACATAGTATATCATGGGTAGGCTCGGCTTTCATCAGTCCTCAGGCTGATTTATTAGTAGCAATTTACCTCGACAAAGTCCACAGCGATAGCGTTTGGTATTAATCTTACGCTTGCGTTGATAAGTTTGCTGGCAGGATTGGCAACGATAGAGCTTGATTGGCTTGGAGTTGCTATTGGGCAAGGTTGGCACAAAGCGTAACCCATCCACTGCTTTCAACAATTCCTTAAAATCCCGATCCTTGTGTTGATAGCCCTTCCCTTGAAAATAGAGGTGATAATGACAGAGTTCATGTCGGACAATTTTCCTAAAAACATCCAGACCCAGTTCCTGATAAACCTTGGGATTAAAATCCAAATGCCCATCTTTTGGGAAAAATCGCCCACCTGTCGAACGTAGACGAGAATTCC
>CABTAV010000028.1:0-14719 GCA_902482895.1 uncultured Streptococcus sp.
AGATCCGCTTTTGTCCCTTGTCATTTCTTTCTTTATTCTTTCAAAAGCCCTTCCACGTTTTTGGTCTACAGTCAAGATTTTTTTGGATGCTGTGCCGGAAGGTATTAATATCAAGCAAGTAAAGAGTGGCCTGGAGCGATTGGACAATGTGGCTAGCCTTAATCAGCTTAATCTCTGGACTATGGATGGTTTGGAAAAAAATGCTATTGTCCATGTTTGTATAAAAGAAGTGGGAAATATGGAAGCTTGTAAAGAATCTATTCGAATTTTCCTCAAAGATTGTGGTTTTCAAAACGTCACCATTGAGGTTGATGAAGACCTAGCAACCCACCTAGCCCATAAGCGAAAGGTGTGTGACTTGGAGCGGAGTCAGGAGCATCAACATTAGGAAAAATGATTGGGTATTATTTTATTTGGAATAGAGTATTTTCTTTATTATTTAGATATTTTAAAAGATTGGTAAGTTAAGAGCATTGTATAAACTCCATATATATGATTGCTAATGATAAAAGATTTTTCGATTAGATGCAAAATGCTTGACTTGGAGTCAACTCAAAGTTATATAATAAGATAAGTGAGTTAGCATAGCGTGAACTCAGTGAATGAAATGAGAGGAGGTTAGTGTATGAATATTAAATCTGCTAGTGACTTGTTGGGAATTTCAGCGGATACGATTCGGTACTATGAACGGGTTGGTCTTGTGCCACCGATTACTCGTACCGCGACAGGGATTCGTGATTTTCAAGATCAGGATATTGAAGCGCTGGAATTTATTAAGTGTTTTCGTTCAGCGGGTGTCTCTGTGGACAGTTTAGTTGACTATATGTCGCTATACCAAAAGGGAGATGAAACGCGAGAGGAAAGGCTTGGTATTTTAGAAGACGAAAAGAAAAAATTAGAGGAGCGCTTGTCTCAGTTACAGGTGGCTTTAAATCGCTTAAATCTCAAAATTAAACTTTACAAGGAAGGAAAAATTTAAATGAAATCAGCAGTATATACAAAGGCAGGTCAGGTTGGTCTTGCTACAATTGAACGTCCGCAAATTATAGACGCAGATGATGCGATTATTCGTGTAGTTCGTGCGTGCGTTTGCGGATCGGATCTATGGAGGTACCGTAATCCAGAAACGAAAGCTGGACACAAAAATAGTGGACACGAAGCGATTGGGATTGTCGAAGAAACTGGGGAATCCATTACGACGGTGAAACCAGGTGACTTTGTCATTGTCCCTTTTACCCATGGATGTGGTGAATGTGATGCCTGTCTTGCTGGCTTTGACGGTTCTTGCGATAATCATATTGGTAATAACTTGGGAGGCGATTTTCAGGCGGAATATATTCGTTTTCACTATGCAAACTGGGCGCTGGTTAAAATCCCTGGACAACCTTCTGACTACACAGAAGGTATGCTAAAGTCCCTCTTGACTCTTGCAGATGTTATGCCGACAGGCTATCATGCGGCGCGTGTTGCTAATGTTCAAAAAGGGGATAAGGTTGTGGTCATTGGTGATGGTGCTGTAGGTCAATGTGCTGTCATCGCGGCGAAGATGCGTGGTGCGTCGCAAATTATCCTCATGAGTCGTCATGAAGATCGTCAAAAGATGGCTCTGGAGTCGGGTGCGACAGCTTTTGTAGCTGAGCGAGGTCAAGAAGGTATTGCCAAGGTGCGTGAAATTCTCAGTGGCGGAGCGGACGCAGCACTTGAATGTGTTGGTACGGAGGCTGCTGTAGAACAGGCGCTAGGTGTCCTTCATAATGGAGGGCGTATGGGATTTGTAGGAGTCCCACACTATAATAATCGTGCTCTTGGTTCGACATTTATGCAAAATATCTCTGTAGCAGGTGGGGCAGCTTCTGCGACAACATATGATAAGCAATTTTTACTAAAAGCCGTCCTTGATGGTGATATCAATCCAGGCCGTGTCTTTACTTCAAGCTATAAATTAGAAGATATTGATCAAGCTTATAAAGATATGGATGAACGTAAGACCATTAAGTCTATGATTGTGATGGCCTAAAAAAGAAAATCCTAATGGAGATTTGAGACTCTCTATTAGGATTTTTTGTCATTTTTAATTTGTGGAGTTATGGCAGAGTACTCTCTCTCAGAGTCAGTCTGGTTCCCAGCATGGTCAGGCTAGGGATTTTGCGACCGTGGAGTACTTCTTTATTAAGAATATCCATGCCTGCTCTGCCCATTTCTTCGGTATAGACGGTGATGCTGGAGAGGGGAGGATAGACTTGCTTGGTCAGGCTGGTGTCGTTAAAGGAAATAAGACTGACGCGGTCTGGCAGGTTGATTCCAGCTTCTTGGAGGGCACGGAGGGCACCGATAGCTAAACTATCGCTAGCTGCAAAAAATGCTGGTGGCAGTTGGTCTCCCAAACTCTGAATAGCCTCCTTCATCAAGTCATAGCCAGACTGGGCAGTAAAGCTTCCTTGAAAGACCAGTTCATCATGATAGATTCCCTTTGCTTGACTGTAGTTTCTAAAATTTTCCAGTCGCTTATCCTCAATGATTTCTTCTTGGTCGGTTGTTTCTTCAAGGCCTGTTAGAATCCCGATACGGTCCATCCCTTGGCTGAGGAAATAATCGACAACCTGTTTCATGGCAGTATAAAAGTCCGTGATAATGCAGGTGTGTCCCAGGGAAAGTGTATCGCTGTCTAGAAAGACAAGAGGCTTTTGGTATTCTTCAAAGGTAGAAATCTGAGCTCGACTAAATTTTCCGATGCAGAGAATCCCAATCACTTCCTCGCTTAGGGTAAAAGGATGGTCATTAAAATAGCGCAAAATATCATAGTCCAGTTCTTGGGCTCTTTTTTCTATGCCTAGGCGAATCTGGTAGTAGTAAAGGTCGTCCAGCTCTCCTTGTTCGCTGACCCATTGGATAATGGCAATCTTTTGCTTGGGCTTGTGGGACTCGCCTGTCTTGAGATGCTTAGTGTAGCCCAGCTCTTCAGCAACGGTTAAAATACGGTGTCTCGTTTCTTCTGTAACAGATAGGCTCTGGTCGCGGTTGAGGACACGGGATACGGTCGCGATAGAGACAGAGGCTAGCTGTGCAATGTCTTTTAAGGTAGCCATAAATCCTCCTTCTTTAAGGTTAGTATATCATATTTTTCTGCTTTTTTACTGACAGTTTAGTAAAATTTTAGTAAAAAGGATTGACCTTGGGAAATCCCTTGGATACAATAGAAGAAAACGATTACACGTTAAGGTGACTTAACGGACAGTAAAAGGAGAATTCATATGACACAACATCTTACTGCTGAAACTCTTCGCAAAGATTTTTTTGCTGTTTTTGGTCAAGAAGCAGACCAAACATTCTTTTCACCAGGTCGTATCAATTTGATTGGTGAGCACACAGACTACAACGGTGGGCACGTTTTTCCTGCTGCTATTTCCTTGGGAACTTACGGTGCAGCTCGTAAGCGTGACGACCAAATTTTACGTTTCTACTCAGCTAACTTTGAGGAAAAGGGCATTATCGAAGTGCCTTTAGCGGATCTCAAGTTTGAAAAAGAGCACAACTGGACCAATTATCCAAAAGGAGTTCTTCATTTCTTGCAAGAAGCTGGGCACGTGATTGACAAAGGTTTTGATTTTTATGTTTATGGGAATATTCCAAATGGTGCTGGCTTGTCTTCTTCAGCATCCTTGGAACTTTTGACAGGAGTCGTGGCAGAGCATCTCTTTGATTTAAAATTAGAGCGTCTCGATTTGGTTAAAATCGGCAAACAAACAGAAAATAACTTTATCGGAGTCAATTCTGGTATCATGGACCAGTTTGCTATCGGAATGGGAGCGGACCAACGTGCTATTTACTTAGATACTAACACTTTAGAGTATGACTTGGTGCCACTTGATTTGAAGGACAATGTCGTTGTTATTATGAACACCAATAAACGCCGTGAATTGGCGGACTCTAAATACAATGAACGTCGTGCTGAGTGTGAGAAAGCAGTAGAAGAATTGCAAGTTGCCTTGGATATTCAGACATTGGGTGAGTTGGACGAGTGGGCCTTTGACCAATACAGCTATCTGATTAAAGACGAAAATCGTTTGAAACGTGCTCGTCATGCAGTGCTTGAAAATCAACGTACCCTCAAAGCTCAAGCAGCCCTCCAAGCAGGAGATTTGGAAACATTTGGTCGTTTGATGAATGCTTCTCACGTTTCTCTTGAGCATGATTATGAAGTAACTGGTTTGGAATTGGATACTCTTGTTCACACAGCTTGGGCACAAGAAGGAGTTCTCGGTGCTCGTATGACAGGGGCAGGATTTGGCGGATGTGCCATTGCCTTGGTGCAAAAAGATGCTGTTGATGCCTTTAAGGAAGCTGTTGGAAAACACTACGAGGAAGTAGTTGGCTACGCTCCAAGCTTCTATATCGCTGAAGTTGCAGGTGGCACTCGCGTCCTTGACTAGTCAAAAGGAGGCTCTATAGTGACCTTAGTAGATAAATTTGTAACACATGTCATTTCTGAAAGTTCATTTGAGGAAATGGATCGAATCTACCTGACCAATCGTGTCTTGGCACGAGTGGGAGATGGTGTTTTGGAAGTTGAGACCAATCTGGATAAATTGATTGACCTTAAGGACCAGCTGGTTGAGGAAGCCGTTCGATTAGAGACGATTGAAGATAGTCAGACTGCGCGTGAAATCCTTGGTGCTGAACTGATGGACTTGGTGACTCCTTGTCCGAGTCAGGTTAATCGTGACTTTTGGGCAACCTATGCCCACTCTCCTGAGCAAGCGATAGCGGATTTTTACCAACTCAGTCAGAAGAATGACTACATCAAACTCAAGGCTATTGCTAAAAATATTGCTTATCGTGTTCCATCTGACTACGGAGAACTTGAAATTACCATCAATCTCTCTAAGCCTGAAAAGGATCCCAAAGAGATTGCGGCAGCCAAGTTGGTGCAAGCTAGTAATTATCCTCAGTGTCAACTTTGTATAGAGAACGAAGGTTACCATGGTCGGGTCAATCACCCAGCTCGCAGTAATCACCGTATTATCCGTTTTGAAATGGCTGGTCAGGAGTGGGGCTTCCAGTATTCGCCCTATGCTTACTTTAATGAGCATTGTATCTTTTTAGATGGCCAGCATCGTCCCATGGCTATTAGTCGTCAGAGCTTTGAACGTCTGCTTGCTATCGTAGAGCAGTTTCCAGGATATTTTGCTGGCTCTAATGCCGACTTGCCGATTGTGGGAGGTTCTATTCTGACTCATGACCACTATCAGGGAGGCCGTCACGTATTTCCTATGGAATTGGCTCCCTTGCAAAAGACCTTCCGATTTACTGGTTTTGAGCAGGTCCAGGCTGGGATTGTCAAGTGGCCAATGTCAGTGTTGCGTTTGACTTCGGATTCCAAAGGAGATTTGATCAACTTAGCTGACAAGATTCTGCAGGAATGGCGCCAGTATTCAGATCCTAGTGTGCAGATTTTGGCAGAGACTGATGGGACACCGCATCACACCATCACACCTATAGCGCGTAAGCGTGATGGACAGTTTGAGTTGGACTTGGTCTTGAGGGACAATCAGACTTCTGCAGAACATCTTGATGGCATCTATCATCCCCACAAGGACGTCCAACATATCAAGAAGGAAAATATCGGCTTGATTGAGGTCATGGGCTTGGCAATCTTGCCACCACGTTTGAAAGAAGAAGTGGAGCAAGTCGCTAGCTATCTTGTGGGAGAAGCTGATACAGTTGCCGATTATCATCAGGAATGGGTAGACCAACTCAAAGTCCAACATCCAGATCTAACGGATAAAGAAAAAGCCCTTAAAATCGTCAAGGACTCTGTGGGTACTATCTTTGCGCGTGTACTTGAGGATGCAGGAGTCTACAAGCAGACGGAACAAGGTCAGACAGCCTTTATGCGCTTTGTGGAACAGGTCGGAATTTTACCAGACTAGGAGCTTTCTCCTTGCACAGTCCTATAAAAAGTAGTATCATAGTGTCGTTTGAAATATCAGGAGGAAACGATGAAAGACTTTCATTTTGACGCTATATCTGCCTTTGAAAATTACGAAATTGAACAAATGAGAGATGGTCACGTTGTGGTGACGACCAAAGTAGTGGACTCGTCGCTCAACTACTATGGCAATGCCCATGGTGGCTATCTCTTTACCCTTTGCGATCAGATTAGTGGTTTGGTGGTCATATCTCTGGGACTTGATGGAGTGACACTCCAATCTTCTATCAACTACCTCAAGGCAGGAAAACTCGACGATGTGTTGACTATTAAAGGAGAATGCGTCCATCAAGGTCGCACAACCTGCGTAGTGGATGTCGATATCACCAATCAAGAGGGCAGAAATGTCTGTAAAGCAACCTTTACCATGTTTGTCACAGGCCAGAGGTCAGAAGAAAGACAGGTAAGGATATAAAGAAAGGTGAGTGGGATAAATTTATCTCACTCATTTTTAATTTATGAGATATGTTAGAAGGAAATATAAAAGAGAGTGATGAAATACAAATGTAATAGGTACATATTGTGGTATACTAGTTATAGTAGATTTTAATTGTTTAAATCGAGTGAATTCTCATATTAGTGAGGAATTTTTAAATGGAATTACACTTTAATTTAGAATTAGTAGAAACCTATAAAAGTAATAGCCAAAAGGCACGTATCTTAACGGAGGATTGGGTTTATCGTCAGTCTTATTGCCCTAATTGTGGGAACAATCCCTTAAATCATTTTGAAAATAATCGGCCTGTAGCAGATTTTTACTGTAATCATTGTAGTGAGGAGTTTGAACTAAAGAGCAAAAAAGGAAATTTTTCATCAACAATCAATGATGGTGCTTATGCAACGATGATAGAGCGTGTTCAGGCAGATAACAATCCTAATTTCTTTTTTTTAACTTATACAAAAAATTTTGAGGTAAATAATTTTCTGGTTCTTCCAAAGCAATTTGTTACACCGAAATCAATTATTCAAAGGAAGCCACTTGCGCCAACTGCTAGACGAGCAGGTTGGATTGGTTGTAACATTGATTTATCACAAGTACCTTCTAAAGGAAGAATATTTCTTGTGAAAAATGGACAAGTTAGAGATCCAGAAAAAGTTACAAAAGAATTTAAGCAAAGTTTATTTTTAAGGAAGAACTCTCTTTCAGTAAGAGGTTGGACAATAGAAATTCTAAATTGTATAGATAAGATAGAGGGTTCAGAATTTACCCTTGAAGATATGTATCGTTTTGAAAGTGATCTAAAAAATATCTTTGTTAAAAACAATCATATCAAAGAAAAGATTAGGCAACAGCTTCAAATATTAAGAGACAAAGAAATAATAGAATTTAAAGGTAGAGGAAAGTATCGGAAATTATGAAAACGAAACAACTTGTTGCATCAGAAGAGGTGTATGATTTCTTAAAAGTCATCTGGCCTGATTATGAAACAGAGAGTAATTATGAAAACTTATGTGTAATGGTTTATACTTTATCAGACCCTGATTGTGTGAGGTGGTTATCTGAAAATATGGAGTTTGGTGATGAGAAACAACTTTCTTTATTGAATAAAAAATATAGCTGGGAATATGGAGATGAATTACCAGAGTGGTTGGAAAGCTCAAAACATAGATTATTGTTAATAAGTGAGTTATTGGAGAGAAACTTAAGATGAAAAAGTATACAGTAGAAATTACAGAAACTCTAACCCGTTTAGTAAGTATAGAGGCTGAAAATCCAGATGAAGCCGAACGACTTGTAAGAGAAAAGTATAAGAGTTGTGAAATTGTTCTTGATGCAGATGATTTTCAGGACTATGAGACTAGTATATATGAGTAGATGTTTTTATTTTGTCATACAAAAAAAGAGGCTCGCACCTCTTTTTTTATTTCTTCTTATGATTTAATACGGCATTGAGGACAATGGCGAGTAGGCTGGCTACGACGATTCCGTTTGAGAAGAACATTTGGAAGGATGTCGGCATGCTGACAAAGAGATTACTGTTGTTGAGTCCGACACCTGCAGCGATTGATACAGCTGCGATAAGGAAGTTGTGTTCATTGTTAGCAAAGTCAACGCGGGCGAGGATTTGCATCCCTTGAATCGATACAAAACCAAACATCACCAGCATAGCACCACCGAGGACAGGACTTGGAATGATTTGGGCAAGGGCACCAAACTTAGGAAGGAGTCCCAGGAGAACCAGGAAACCAGCTGCGTAGTAGATTGGCAGGCGTTTCTTGATACCTGACAATTTAACCAACCCAACGTTTTGTGAAAATCCTGTGTAAGGGAAGGTGTTAAAGATTCCTCCGAGAAATACTGCCAAACCTTCTGCGCGGTAACCGTTGCGAAGGCGCGTGCTATCGATTGGATCTTTCGTGATATCAGACAAGGCTAGGTAAACACCAGTTGACTCAACCATAGAAACCGTTGCGATGATACACATCATGATAATAGATGAGATTTCAAAGGTTGGCATCCCAAAGTAGAGTGGAGTTGGGACATGGACAAGTGGTGCTGCCGCAACAGGAGAGAAGTCCACCAAACCCATGCTAGCAGCAATGGCAGTTCCAACAACCAGACCAATCAAAATAGAGATAGACTTGATAAATCCTTTGGTAAAGATGTTAATCAAGAGGATAATCAGAACAGTGATAGCTGCAAGCAAGAGACTTTGACCAGTTGGTTCTGGAACGTTATTTCCCATATTTCCAATAGCAACAGGAATCAAGGTTAAACCAATCGTGGTAATAACAGATCCTGTTACGATAGATGGGAAGAGATTGGCCACTTTTGAGAAGATGCCTGAAACAAGAACTACGTAAATCCCTGATGCGATAAGGGCACCAAACATAGCGCCACTTCCATGGCTTTGCCCAATCATAATCAAGGGAGCAACGGATTGGAAGGCTACTCCTAGAACGACTGGGAGTCCAATACCAAAATATTTGTTGAGTTGGAGTTGGAGGAAGGTTGCCACTCCACACATGAAGATATCTGTGGAAATCAGGTAAGTCAACTGCTCAGCTGAATAGCCAAGGGCTGTCGCAATCATGATGGGAACCAGGATGGATCCTGAGTACATGGCTAGTAAGTGCTGCAAGCCAAGAACGGCTGCTTGCGAGTGTTTTTCTTGAGTTTGCATTAGAGATCTGCCTCCTTAAATATGACTTGACCATTTTCAAAACGATCCAAACGAGCGAGTGATAGAACAGGGTAGCCTGCTTTTTCAAGCAAATCACGACCATCTTGGAAAGATTTTTCAATCACGATACCGATGGCTTCGACTTTGGCACCGGCTTGTTCGATGATTTGAATCAAGCCTTTAGCAGCTTGTCCATTAGCAAGGAAATCGTCAATAATCAAGACCTTGTCCTCGGGTGAGAGGAATTTTCCAGCGATAGAAACGGTGCTGGTCACCTGCTTGGTAAAGGAGTAAACTTCGGCAGTTAAGATACCTTCGTTCATAGTGATGTTCTTAGCTTTTTTAGCAAAAATCATGGGAACGTTTAAGGCTTCAGCTGTAAAAACGGCTGGGGCAATACCTGACGCTTCAATGGTTACGACCTTGGTAATACCAGCAGAAGCAAATTTTTCCGCAAAAACCTTACCGATTTCTCGCATCAATTGATAGTCAACTTGGTGGGTTAAAAAGGAATCCACCTTGAGGATGTTGTCACCCAAGATATGCCCATCCTTGAGGATGCGCTCTTCTAATAATTTCATAAGACCTCCTAAAGTCTAAAAGCCAATCCATTTGCTTGTTTAGAGTTTCTAGTAAGAAATAGAAAAAGGACCTACTTAATCTCTAAGTAAGTCCCCAAAATAGGCATGGCAAAAACAACCATACCTCACTACTGACTTACTTATTGTTAGGTGTTCCGGCACCTTGTAGAAACGTCGCGCCAATTCACGACATAAACAAGTAAAATGATATTCAATTTTAAATAGGCTTGAGCCAATGTTTTTATTTTACACTAAATAACTTTAGAAATCAAATATTTTGTTAGTGTTTTGGTTTGAAAAACGAACAAATATAATAAAAGTGGGCAAAAATTAACTTATTGGCTAACATTTAGAAGGTTTTTCCATCATAAAAGGCATATTATCAAGATTCTTAAAGACCTGACAATATGCCTTTTTCTGATTTGAAAGATTTCTTCCAGTCTCTATTTTTCTACTCGCTAAATCTTAAAAAATAGCCATCTGGATCCAAAACTGCAAATTCATGGGGATATATAAAGCTATTTCCTACTCTAAATTCTCTTTTTGTCAGGGGACGATGGATAGGATAGTCAGCTTCCAGTAGTTTTTGGTGGAGTTGAGGAACATCTGCAATGCCAAAGGAAATATTGACACCGCGCCCGAAAGGATAGGTCAGCTGAGCTAATTCTTCTGTGCTGCCTTCTTCTAGCATAAGTTGGCAGTCTTCAAGTGAGAGGAAGAGAAATTTCTCCTCTGGACGCTCGTATTCGACAGAGAATCCCAGCAAGTCGCAGTAGAAGTGGCGTGACTTTTCGAGGTCAGATACTACAAATTCAGGAATGACAGCTTGATAGTCCATTAGCTTTCTCCTTAGAGCTCAATCTCCATGACAATGGGTGTGTGGTCTTGACGCGCACCTGAGTCGATCATATCAGACTTAGTCACATTGTCAGCGATGCGGTTACTTGTGAGCCAGTAGTCGATTCTCCAGCCAGTATTGTTGATTTTAGAAGTCTTGCTGCGTTGTGCCCACCAAGTGTAGCGTTCTGGAACATCGCCATGAATATGGCGGAAGGTATCGGTAAATCCAGTTGCTAAAAGGTTGGTAAATCCAGCACGTTCCTCGTCGGTAAATCCAGGTGAACGGCGGTTGCTAGCAGGATTTGCAAGGTCGATTTCATTGTGGGCTACATTGTAGTCACCGGTCGCAAGGACTGGTTTTTCTTTGTCTAGTTCAGCCAAGTACTCCGCATATTTGACATCCCAGACTTGACGTTCTTTCAAGCGTTTGAGGCCGTCTCCAGCGTTTGGAGTGTAAACTTGGGTAACGAAAAATTTATCAAATTCTAGAGTGATGATACGACCTTCCAAGTCCATGGTAGAAGGGGCACCGATTTCTGGGAAAGTGACAGTGGGTGTGAGTTCTTTCTTATAGAGGAACATGGTTCCAGCATAGCCTTTACGGGCAGGTTCTTGAGAAGAGCGCCACGTGTTTTCGTAGCCTGGGAAGAGTTCTTCTAAAATTTCCAAGTGTTTCTTTGTAGGCCCTTTGGCAGAAAGCTTGGTTTCTTGGATAGCGATAATATCAGCATTTTCAGCGACCAAGGTTTGTAGGACTTCTTGGGACAATTTGGCGCGAGCTGAGTCACTAGTTAGGGCAGCATTGAGGGAATCAATATTCCATGAGATAAGTTTCATAAAGTTACCTTTTTCATTCAGATTATAGATTTTATTATACCAAAAAAAGGTCTATTTCCCCAATGTATGGTTTGAAAAATCACTCTTTAAACTTTATCCTGAGAAAATAAAAATCCCCTAAACTATTTAGAAAAAAATCTAAATAGTTCTTGTGTTTAGAATAGAAAGGTGTATAATGTTATTTAGAAAAACATCTAAATAGAAAGTGAAGTTACATATATGTCAAATAAGAGAACAATCCTTCTTTTTGTGGTCTTGGCTTATGTCCTTGCTTGGATAATATGGTTGGCACTATGGCTAGGTGGTGTTAGTCTAAATTCTCCATGGAGTCAACTTGCTAGTATTGTAGCCATGTGGATGCCTGCGCTTGCAGTCTTTCTCTTAGGGAAAATAACGAATCAACCTAGTGGAATCAAATCTAAATTAGCCGTGAATTTCAAGAGGAACTGGCGCTTTTACTTACTAGCTATCTGGTTACCAGCAGTTATCAGTTTTTTAGGAGCAGGACTTTATTTTCTTGTATTCCCTAGCAATTTCAGCCTTGGTTTTGAATCTATTCAAGCCATCTTACAAGCAAAAGGTGTCTCTCAATCAGCCATTCCCTTATCTTTCTTGGCCTTGATTCAAATCTTAGCTAGTTTGACCTACGCTCCTTTTCTTAATAGTTTCTTTGCATTGGGGGAGGAAATTGGTTGGCGTGGCTATCTTTACCCAGCTCTAAGAGGACGCTTTTCAATAGTCCAGACTCATGTCTTGCTTGGTCTCATTTGGAGTCTTTGGCATCTACCAATCAATTTGCAAGGCTATAATTATGGACTATCTTATTTTGCTTATCCTGTTTTGGGAGTTGTCGCCATGTTTCTATTTTGTTTTAGCGTAGGAATATTGTTGAGCTGGTTGTTGGAAAAGACAGGTTCTATCTGGGCTTCTGCCCTATTTCATGGGGCAATCAATGCAACTGCAGGTCTTGGTTTACTCTTTCAATTACCAGGAGAAAAAATTTCAAGCCTCTTGATTTTAGGCCCATCACCGACAGGAATGCTATCAGTTCTACCTTGCTTAGTCCTAGCCCTACTAATATTACAAAGGGAAAGGAGTCATTATGAGTTTTGCAAATAGTTTTAAAGCCTTATCTCATCCAGTTAGGAGAGAGATTTTGAATTTACTCAAAACAGGTAGATTATCTGCAGGAGAAATTACCAGTTATTTCGAGTTGACAGGTGCAACGATTTCACACCATCTCACGATTTTGAAAGCAGCGGATTTGATTCATGAAATGAAAGAAAAAAACTTTATTTATTATGAGTTAAATACATCGGTTTTAGAGGATATAATGGTTTGGTTAGCAGAACTGAAAGGAGATCATTTTGATGAAGATAAAAATCAATAAGAAATTGGTATTATTTACGAGCATTCTCATCCTACTACCTTCCCTTGTAGGTTGTGTTTTCTGGAATCAATTACCAGAGGAGATACCCACTCATTTTAATCTACTGGGTCAAGCAGATGGCTACAATCATAAAATGTCTGCTATCTTTGGATTACCGACTCTCATGCTTTTGATGCATTGGTTGCTTCTATTTTTAATGATTAAGGATCCTAAATCTAGCAATATCAGTTCAAAAATACAACTTTTGATTTACTGGATTATACCTTTTGTATCTTGTCTATTAATGATTTCTATCTTCGGAGAATCTTTGGGTTATTCCACGATGAGTGGGCTACTAGCTCAGATTTTTATGGGAGTCGTGATGATCGTAATTGGAAATTATCTACCAAAAACACACCGAAATTATATAATCGGTATTCGACTACCGTGGACCTTGGAGAATGATGAAAACTGGAGAAAAACGCATCGCCTAGCTGGAAAAATTTGGGTATTAGGAGGATTGTTATTGTTTCTAAATTCCTTTGTGCAACTATATGTTTACTGGGTATTCTTCTTGACACTTTTCTTTGTAGTGATAATTCCTAGTGTCTATTCTTATCAATTATCAAAATTAGAATCTTGAAACAGATATTTGAGTCATTAGTTAGAGAAGTTGGTCTGATAAGTCTATTTCCCCAACGTATGGCTTGAAAAATCACTCTCTTTCGTTTATAATTAAGAATGATTTTATGAAAGGGAGTGAAAATAAATGAAATTTTACTCATATGACTATGTGCTTAGCCAAATCAGTCAGCAAAATGGCATCATGATTGGCTTTGGGATTGTGCTCCTAGCTATCACAGGATTTTTTGCTTTTAAGGCCTATCGTGATAAAAAGGGGACTAAGTTTCGGGAATTGGTCATGATTTTGGCCTTGACCTTGGTGGCCATGCTTTTGGTGACAATCTCAAAATACCAGACCAATCAAGCCTCTAACAACCAATTTCAAACCTCCCTTCATTTCATAGAGGTTGTTTCCAAAGACTTGGGAGTGGATAAATCAGAAGTTTATGTCAATACTTCTGCAGCCACTGATGGAGCGCTTGTCAAGGTAGGTCCAAATTTCTACCGCGCCATGAACGGGAGCCAACCAGACAAGTATCTTTTAGAGAAATTAGAATTGAATCAAACAGACGCTATTGAATTGGTGGAGGTAAACAAATGACACTCAACTATATGGAAATTTTAATCAAACTGGCCTTGGGTCTTTTCTCTCTTGTTTTTGTTATTAATGTGACAGGAAAGGGGAATCTAGCACCTAACTCTGCTACAGACCAAATTCAGAACTATGTTCTTGGTGGTATCATCGGTGGGGTAATTTACAATAGTTCAATCAGTATCCTGCAATACACAGTGATTTTGATGATGTGGACGATTTTGGTTTTGACCCTAAAGTGGCTCAATAACAATGTTCGCTTTGTCAAACGCTTGATTGATGGGAAACCAACTCTCCTCATCAAAAATGGGCAGATTGACCCAGAAGCCTGTCGTTCAGTTGGCTTGTCTGCATCGGATGTAGCCCTCAAACTTCGTAGCCAAGGGATTTTCCAGATGAAGCAAGTTAAACGAGCTGTGCAAGAACAAAATGGCCAACTCATCGTGGTTCAAATGGGAGATGAAAATCCTAAGTATCCAGTTGTGACTGACGGTGTGATCCAAGTCGATGTCTTGGAATCGATTGGTCGTAGCGAAGAGTGGCTGCTTGATAATCTCAGCAAGCAAGGGCATGACAATGTAGCCAACATCTTTATCGCTGAGTATGACAAGGGTGCTGTTACAGTCGTAACCTATGAATAAGAAAAACCTGGGGTCTTGTACTCTTCAAAAATCAAATTCAAACTGCGTCAACGTCGCCTTGCCGTACTCAAGTACAGCCTGCGGCTAGTTTCCTAGTTTGCTCTTTGATTTTCATTGAGTA
>CABTAV010000029.1:0-14500 GCA_902482895.1 uncultured Streptococcus sp.
TTTCCTTATTTTCGTGGAGGTCTATGGAATTTATCTTCTCTTTACAGAAACTGAACTTTACACGGCAGATTTAGCTCAAAATGGATTATTTGGTTTTACGACTTTCTTTATCATCTTTAATTTAGTTTTACTTGCTTTAGCATGCTGGGCAGGATACAAGTGGAAGAGGGGATATTAACAAAAGTGGAGAAAACGACATTAGTTTCTCTCCACTTTTATGTTTCTAATTAATTGGTAATTATAACTTATTACGATCGAAGTCACCTATCCTTATCTTTCAAAAAATGGTCAATTTTAGCCATCAAGAGCTTGTGCTCGTATATTTTACAAATATCACGAGCCTGTAAATAATAGTCAAGAATTTCATCGTGCTTTAAAAAATCTTTTCCGGCATTTGCAACGATAGTTAAAAGAGGTGCTAGCTGATAGCTGGTCTCTTTTTGTTTACAAAAATCAATGGTTTCTAAGGCTTCTTGGACAGCTTCTAACTCCTTACCTTTAGAGTGTAAATAATAGGCAAAATTATGTTTAACTCGAATATAACCAAATAAATACTCTTGGTGATTTAAATCTTTTTCCTGATACAAACTGATAAGAAGTGAGTTATTTTCTTCATATTCTGCATCACGTCCTACAGAAAAATAAAAATTAGATAAAGTATTGAGAAGTTTAAGATACACAGATGAGCTGACCGAAAGCTTTGGCAAAGCGTTTTCTAGATTGGCGATAGCTTCATCTTTGGAACTATGTAAGTAGAAAAGGATAATCGCTTGAATCCATAGAAGATAAAATTCATCCTCAGTAGATAGATACTGAGACTTTTCTTTTTCTAAGTTTAAGAGGTATTCTAAAGCCTCGTAATTACGATCTTCAAGTAATTTTTCTGCTAATTTCTTAAACGGTGTTATATTGGAAGTCATTTCAATCTGTTCATCGAAAAAATAATCTAAGGGAACTTGAAGCCGATTTGCAAGTTTATAGAGTAAATCAGCAGCAGGCATATAGTTGCCACGTTCTATTTTGCTGATTTGACTTTGCTCACAAATTCCTTCAGAAAGTGTTTTTTGTGAGAAACCTTTTTCTTTTCTCTTGGATTTTAGTTTATCAGATAATATGCTCATCTTTAAACCTTCTTTAAATAAATTTATGATTAATTATATACTTTTAATCTCTATTTTTCAACTTCCTGGCATAGAAATAGTCTCAAAAGAATAAATAGGAAATAAACTGAAAAAAAGAATACTTTTTATTGACAAAGAAGATTCAAAGTAGTACACTTACAAGTGTAAAGATAAGAAAATGTGGTTAATATGAGTATTTTAGCAAAGTTTCGTAAAATCATTTTTAGAATATATTTTTTTAGGATTCTTTGTAAGCGGTTGCTTTTAAAAACTGTAAATCAATTACAATATATTTTGGATTTGAGAGTTATACAACAAGCTTCAACAATTAGTGTAGTTAATCTTGGACTGGAGGATTTATTTATTGAATGTTTGTGAAGTAACATTTATATAATGAATCGTGCCACAGATTGAAGGACTTAAAGGGGGTACTGTAAGTTTGCTATACCTTATTACCTTCTCATATAAGTAGTTATACAGGAACTACTCTATTATGTCTTTTGATGTGGGTGTATAGATATTAGGAGGAGAATAAAATGAGAAATCCAGTAATACAGACATCTAATTTATCAAAATCCTATGATGGGAAAATTATCTTAGATAAGATAGACTTTACGCTAAAACAGGGAGAAATTTATGGCTTACTAGGAAGAAATGGAGCTGGAAAGACAACCTTTATCAAGGCTATTTTAGGCTTGACAGCTATGGATAGTGGTGAAGTGAATATTCTATCTGAAAAACTGTTAGGTGAATTTTCTAAGGATTTGCTATCTCAAATCGGTGTGGTATTGGACAGTGCTTCTTTTTATCCTAATTTAACGGGACCTGAAAATCTCTCTATTTTTGCAAGATTGAGAGGAATTTCGCTAAAACAGGTAGAGCAAGCTTTACAAGTAGTAGGATTAGATGGGGAAAATAAAAAACTATTCAAGCAGTATTCTCTGGGAATGAAGCAAAGGTTAGCAATTGCTAACGCTATTATGCACCAGCCGAAAATTCTGATATTAGATGAACCAACAAATGGTTTGGATCCTATTGGTATCCTTGAAATGCGCCGTTATCTAAAGGAACTCAGTACCAATCATGGCATTTCGATTTTAATATCCAGTCACATTATTTCAGAACTTGAAAAGCTTGTAGATAGAGTTGGGATACTGCATGATGCCCACCTTATGGCTGAAAAGACTATGCAGGAATTAATAGATGGTGCAGATAAAAGGAAAATCCACCTAATTGTTTCGGATGCTCCTCAAGCTAAGGAAGTGCTTTGCAGGATAAATCTGCAAGAACAGATTAGTATTCTTTCGGATATAGAACTTGAACTTCAGGGAGAATCACCTACTTTTGACATTGCAGTCGTATCTAACTCCTTAAAAGATAACGGAATAGTTCTAAAAGAATATTCTTATAAAAACAATGAAAGTTTAGAGGATTACTTTAAGCGGATAACAGGAGGTGAGGGAATTGCTTGATTTAGTGAAGATTGAATTTCTCAAACAAAGGCATCAAAAACTGAATTTTGTCGTATATGGTGTTGTTTCCCTCTACCTAGCTCTCATCTGTTATTACGTAAATGATGCGAGAGGATTGTTTGACTCCTTTCCCTTTGTCTATAAATTTTCTTTGTCTTATTTAAACTTTTTGATTCTCCCTTTGTATTGTGTTTCCTATACAATACAGGCATTTGGTGTAGAATATCGCTATCGCATCATGAACAACTTGAAACTCGCTTCAGCAAATCTAATGAAGACATTCTGGGCTAAGATTTTGTATATAGAAATCAACGCTCTGTGTATCATGTTATTCACCTATATTTCGGTTTCCTTATTCGCACTGCTATCCCGCTTTTCTTCGACAGTCAGTTTGTCTTTATTATTAAGATTCTTCTATCTTTGTATGAGTAGTGGTATCTTAATTCCCATGGGAGTATTTCCTTTAGTTGCTTTGGTCATGATAAAAGTCAGAGGCAAGGAGATAGTTGGGAATTTGGTCGGTGTCATGTATGTTTTAGTGTCATTTTTTTTAGCAAGGACGAGTCCAAATATCAGTCCAGTAACAAGTGCTAACAGTTTAATCTGGGAAGGAAACAGAGAAGGAGTGGTGCTTCAACAGCCAGCTATCTTATCGATTGTTGTACTAGGTTTATCTTTACTTGTTTTGTCTTTCTTGTCCATTAAATCTTGGTTAAGAAAGGTGGATGAATAAATGTTGATGCTAGAATTGACTAAACTAAGAAGGCGAAAGATACTGTATATGATTCCCTTTGTAGCCATCCTGCTCTTTTTGTTAGAGTTTATGATTGGTCATCAGATTTATCAAGGGCATTCGTACGGTAGTGTGAATGGCTGGTATGTAGAAAATGGTTTCTTCTTTTTGAACTACTATTTTCTCCTCCCTTTTGCGAGCATGATTTTAGTGGATTTGATAAGAATAGAACAAGTGTCTAAAACGATTTCAAATCTCAGACTGATTCCTGTCGATTTGAAACAATTACTCCAAGCGAAATTTATGCTTGCTTTGTTGATTAATCTACTAGTCAGTGAATTCACTTTTTTGGCTATGCTGGTCCTAGAGTTAATGGATGGTGATTTTGCTTTCTCTAGTCTTGCAATGTTATCTTGGGGACTTGTTTATGGAGCAATTGCTTTTGCTTATACACTGTCTGCTGGTATTATTGTCCTCTTCTTAGGAAAATATCGGAAGGAACTTATCCTTGCCCTACCACTTGCCTTTTTATTGTCATTTGCAGGTTTGTTTGCTTTAACAACGGTTGTTGGGCGGTATTATCTGGCAAATTTACTACTAATCATCATGGAGCAATTTACGGTTTTAACAGTTTCTGTATATGCCATTTGGTTGGTTACCTTGGTGGCATGTCTCCTTTATTTGTTGGCAGATAAACGCATGATGAACATTATTTTTGCTTATAAATGACAAGCTGAGTAGATGAGGATATAAACCTTTGACAAATTTTGTGAACTGTGGGATAATAAAAAGGAATTGAGTACTAGTTCTATATCATAGGCTAGAAAAGACCTCAAGCTAACTTCCACATTAAGCTTGAGGTCTTTTTTGACACTATTTGTCCTTGTTTAGCCATTTATCGACTAATCGAAGAACGACACCGACCACAATTGGTCCGATGATAGTTTTAAGTATTGTATCCATCATGGGCTATCTCACCTCTTCTCGCAGGCGGTGAAGCAGTGACTTAGAATAAAGTGCCAAACTCGGGAGTCACCCAATCGGGTGGCTTTTTTGTTTGTGGCTTGGTTTTTTGATATAATAGAGCCATGAGTAGAATTTTAGATAATGAGATAATGGGGGACGAGGAGCTAGTAGAACGCACGCTCCGTCCTCAGTATTTACGTGAATATATCGGGCAGGATAAGGTTAAGGACCAGCTTCAAATCTTTATCGAAGCCGCTAAAATGCGGGATGAAGCGCTGGATCATGTCCTCTTATTTGGACCTCCAGGTTTGGGGAAGACGACCATGGCCTTTGTTATTGCCAATGAACTGGGTGTAAATCTCAAGCAGACTTCGGGTCCAGTCATTGAAAAAGCTGGTGATCTGGTAGCGATTTTGAATGACTTAGAGCCTGGGGATGTCCTTTTTATTGATGAGATTCATCGCTTGCCCATGTCGGTGGAAGAGGTGCTTTATAGTGCCATGGAGGATTTCTACATTGATATCATGATTGGGGCTGGTGAAGGCAGTCGCAGTGTTCATTTGGAGTTGCCACCTTTTACCTTGATTGGTGCGACGACTCGGGCTGGTATGCTTTCCAATCCGCTACGGGCACGTTTTGGGATTACAGGTCATATGGAGTATTATGCTCATGCTGACTTGACAGAAATTGTTGAGCGGACGGCAGATATTTTTGAGATGGAAATCACGCATGAGGCAGCATCTGAGTTGGCCCTACGGAGTCGTGGAACCCCTCGTATTGCCAATCGTCTCCTCAAGCGCGTGCGCGATTTTGCCCAGATAATGGGGAATGGGGTTATCGATGATCTTATTACCGATAAGGCTTTGACTATGCTGGATGTTGACCATGAAGGTTTGGACTATGTGGATCAAAAAATCCTTCGCACCATGATTGAGATGTACGGTGGTGGTCCTGTTGGTCTAGGAACTCTTTCTGTTAACATAGCAGAAGAGCGTGAGACAGTTGAAGACATGTATGAGCCCTACTTGATTCAAAAAGGTTTTATCATGCGGACACGGTCTGGACGGGTGGCGACTGCTAAGGCATATGAGCATTTGGGGTATGAGTACAATGAAAAATAAGCAAGAAATTCTAGAGGCTTTTAGAAAAAATCCAGATATGATGGCTACTCTGACTATCATCCGAGATTTTGGCTTAAAAGACTCGTGGTTGGCAGCGGGTTCTATCAGAAATTTCATCTGGAATCTCTTGTCAGACAAATCCCCTTTTGACTGTGAAACAGATGTAGATGTGATTTTCTTTAATCCAGATATTTCTTATGAGGAAACCTTACTACTGGAGAAAAAGCTGAGAGAGGACTTTCCTCAGTACCAGTGGGAATTGAAAAATCAAGTCTATATGCACCAGCACAGCCCTCATACTGCTCCCTATACCAGTTCCCGTGATGCTATGAGTAAGTATCCAGAACGGTGTACGGCTGTTGGACTACGCTTGAATGAAGAATCAGATTTTGAACTCTATGCACCTTATGGTTTGGAGGATATTTTTAATTTTCAAGTTCGTCCAACTCCTCATTTTTTAGAGAATGAAGACCGAATGGCTCTCTATCAAACACGATTATCCAAGAAAAATTGGCAGGAGAAATGGAAAAATTTGATTTTTAAAAATACTTAAGGAAACTTTAAGCTAGGAAGTGTATACTAAGTCCATAAGTTAAGAAGACCTTAACTTAAACTCCTAAAACTTTTTCATAATAATCTCCCTATAAAAATAAAGTCGCCAAATCAGGCGGCTTATTTTTTTGAAAAATGGGCTTGGTGCCTGAGAATAAATAGCTTAGTGATAGAAGAAAATGGGGAAATATGGTATAATGAAACGATAGATTTTTGAATAGGAATAAGATCATGTTTGGATTTTTTAAGAAAGATAAGGCTGTGGAAGTAGAGGTTCCGACACAGGTTCCTGCTCATATCGGCATCATCATGGATGGCAATGGCCGTTGGGCTAAAAAACGTATGCAACCGCGAGTCTTCGGGCATAAGGCGGGCATGGAAGCATTGCAAACTGTGACCAAGGCAGCCAACAAACTAGGCGTTAAGGTTATTACGGTCTATGCTTTTTCTACGGAAAACTGGACCCGCCCCGATCAGGAAGTCAAGTTTATCATGAACTTGCCAGTAGAGTTTTATGATAATTATGTCCCGGAATTGCATGCGAATAATGTTAAAATTCAAATGATTGGGGAAACGGACCGCCTGCCTAAGCAAACCTTTGAAGCTCTGACTAAAGCTGAGGAATTGACTAAGAACAACACAGGATTAATTCTTAATTTTGCCCTCAACTATGGTGGACGTGCTGAGATTACACAGGCTCTTAAGTTGATTTCTCAGGATGTGTTAGATGCCAAAATCAACCCAGGTGACATCACAGAGGAATTGATTGGTAATTATCTTTTTACCCAGCATTTGCCTAAGGAGTTACGAGACCCAGACTTGATTATCCGTACTAGTGGAGAATTGCGTTTGAGCAATTTTCTTCCATGGCAGGGAGCCTATAGTGAGCTCTATTTTACAGATACCTTGTGGCCTGATTTTGACGAGGCAGCCTTGCAGGAAGCCATTCTTGCCTACAATCGTCGTCATCGCCGATTTGGAGGAGTTTAGGAGGAAATATGACACAGGATTTACAGAAAAGAACCTTGTTTGCAGGGATTGCCCTGGCTATTTTCCTACCAATTTTAATGATTGGTGGCCTCTTGCTTCAGATAGCAATTGGAGTCATAGCCATGCTAGCCATGCATGAACTTTTGAAGATGAGAGGTCTAGAGACTATGACTATGGAGGGCCTCTTAACCCTCTTTGCAACCTTTGCTTTGACCATTCCCTTGGAGAATTACCTGACTTTTTTGCCAGTTGATGGGAATGTGGTTGCCTATAGTGTGTTGATTTCAATTATGTTAGGAACGACCGTTTTTAGCAAGTCTTATACGATTGAGGACGCTGTTTTCCCTCTTGCTATGAGTTTCTATGTAGGCTTTGGATTTAATGCTTTACTAGATGCTCGCGTTGCAGGTTTAGATAAGGCTCTATTAGCCTTGTGTATTGTTTGGGCAACAGACAGTGGTGCCTATCTTGTTGGGATGAACTATGGTAAACGAAAATTAGCTCCGACAGTTTCTCCAAATAAAACCTTTGAGGGTGCCTTGGGTGGTATTTTAGGTGCTATTTTAGTAACTATCATCTTTATGATGTTTGACAGAACAGTTGCTCTTCCGTATGGAATTTACAAGATGTCAGTCTTTGCTATTTTCTTTAGCATTGCTGGACAATTTGGTGATTTACTAGAAAGTTCGATCAAGCGTCACTTTGGTGTCAAGGATTCTGGGAAATTTATTCCTGGACATGGTGGTGTTTTGGATCGTTTCGATAGTATGTTGCTTGTATTTCCAATTATGCACTTGTTTGGACTCTTTTAATCAAAAGACGGAGGAAATACTATGCTCGGAATTTTAACCTTTATTCTGGTTTTCGGGATTATTGTGGTGGTGCACGAGTTCGGGCACTTCTACTTTGCCAAGAAATCAGGAATTCTAGTGCGTGAATTTGCCATCGGTATGGGACCCAAAATCTTTGCTCACATTGGCAAGGATGGGACGGCCTATACCATTCGAATCTTGCCTCTGGGTGGCTATGTCCGCATGGCCGGTTGGGGTGATGATACAACTGAAATCAAGACAGGAACTCCTGTCAGTTTGACACTTGCTGAGGACGGTAAGGTTAAACGTATCAATCTTTCAGGTAAAAAATTGGATCAAACAGCTCTTCCTATGCAGGTGACCCAGTTTGACTTTGAAGACAAGCTCTTTATCAAGGGCTTGGTTCTGGAAGAAGAAAAAACATTTGCAGTGGATCACGATGCAACGGTTGTGGAAGCAGATGGTACTGAGGTTCGGATTGCACCTTTAGATGTTCAATATCAAAATGCGACTATCTGGGGCAAACTGATTACCAACTTTGCAGGACCTATGAATAACTTTATCTTAGGTGTCGTTGTTTTTTGGATTTTAATCTTTATGCAGGGCGGTGTCAGAGATGTTGATACCAACCAGTTCCATGTCATGCCCCAAGGGGCTTTGGCTAAGGTAGGAGTGCCAGAAACGGCACAGATTACCAAGATTGGCTCACATGAAATTAGTAACTGGGAAAGTTTGATTCAGGCTGTGGAGACAGAAACCAAAGATAAGACATCCCCAAGTTTGGATGTGACTATTTCTGAAAATGGTAGTGACAAACAAGTTACGGTTACCCCAGAAGAAAATCAAGGTCGCTATCTTCTAGGTGTTCAACCGGGGATTAAGTCAGATTTTCTGTCCATGTTTGTAGGTGGTTTTACAACCGCTGCTGACTCGGCCCTCCGAATTCTCTCAGAACTGAAAAATCTGATTTTCCAACCGGATTTGAACAAGCTAGGTGGACCTGTTGCCATCTTTAAGGCAAGTAGTGATGCTGCTAAAAATGGAATTGAGAATGTCTTGTACTTCTTGGCAATAATTTCCATCAATATTGGGATTTTTAATCTTATTCCGATTCCAGCCCTGGATGGTGGTAAGATTGTGCTCAATATCCTAGAAGCCATTCGCCGCAAACCATTGAAACAAGAAATTGAAACCTATGTCACCTTGGCCGGAGTGGTCATCATGGTTGTCTTGATGATTGCTGTGACCTGGAATGACATCATGCGACTCTTTTTTAGATAATCGAGGAATATTATGAAACAAAGTAAAATGCCTATCCCAACGCTTCGCGAAATGCCAAGCGATGCTCAAGTTATCAGCCACGCTCTTATGTTGCGAGCTGGTTATGTTCGCCAAGTTTCAGCAGGCGTTTATTCTTACCTACCACTTGCTAACCGTGTGATTGAAAAAGCTAAAAACATCATGCGCCAAGAATTCGACAAGATTGGTGCCGTTGAGATGTTGGCTCCTGCCCTTCTTAGTGCAGAATTGTGGCGCGAATCAGGTCGTTATGAAACTTATGGTGAAGACCTTTACAAACTAAAAAACCGTGAAAAATCAGACTTTATCCTAGGTCCAACTCACGAAGAAACCTTTACAGCTATTGTCCGTGATTCTGTTAAGTCTTACAAGCAATTGCCGCTTAACCTTTATCAAATCCAGCCTAAGTATCGTGATGAAAAACGCCCACGTAATGGACTACTCCGTACACGTGAGTTTATCATGAAAGATGCTTACAGTTTCCACGCTAACTATGATAGCTTGGACAGTGTTTACGATGAGTACAAGGCTGCTTATGAGCGTATTTTCACTCGTAGTGGTTTAGATTTCAAGGCTATCATCGGTGACGGTGGAGCCATGGGTGGTAAGGATAGCCAAGAATTTATGGCTATTACACCTGCTCGTACAGACCTTGACCGATGGGTTGTTTTGGACAAGTCAGTTACCTCATTTGATGAAATTCCTGCAGAAGTGCAAGAAGAAATCAAGGCAGAATTGCTTAAATGGATGGTTTCTGGTGAAGATACCATTGCTTACTCAAGTGAGTCTAGCTATGCTGCTAACTTGGAAATGGCAACAAACGAGTACAAACCAAGCAACCGTGTCGTTGCTGAAGAAGAAGTGACTCGTGTTGCAACACCAGATGTTAAAACAATCGATGAAGTTGCCGCCTTCCTCAACGTTCCAGAAGAACAAACGATTAAAACCCTCTTCTACATGGCAGACGGTGAGCTTGTTGCCGCCCTTCTAGTTGGAAATGATCAGCTTAATGAAGTTAAGTTGAAAAACCACTTGGGAGCAGATTTCTTTGACGTTGCTAGCGAAGAAGAAGTGGCAAATGTTGTTCAAGTAGGATTTGGTTCACTTGGCCCAGTTGGTTTGCCAGAGAATGTTAAAATCATTGCAGACCGTAAGGTGCAAGATGTTCACAATGCAGTTGTGGGTGCTAACGAAGATGGCTACCACTTGACTGGTGTGAACCCAGGTCGTGATTTTACTGCAGAATATGTGGATATCCGTGAAGTTCGTGAGGGTGAAATTTCACCAGACGGACAAGGTGTCCTTAACTTTGCGCGTGGTATTGAAATTGGTCACATCTTCAAACTTGGCACTCGCTATTCAGCAAGCATGGGAGCAGATGTTTTGGATGAAAATGGCCGTGCTGTGCCAATTATCATGGGATGTTACGGTATCGGTGTCAGCCGTCTCCTTTCAGCAGTGATGGAGCAACACGCTCGCCTCTTTGTTAACAAAACGCCAAAAGGTGAATACCGTTACGCTTGGGGAATCAACTTCCCTAAAGAATTGGCACCATTTGATGTGCACTTGATCACTGTCAATGTCAAGGATGATGAAGCGCAAGCCTTGACAGAAAAGCTTGAAGCAAGCTTGATGGGAGCTGGTTACGAAGTCTTGACAGATGACCGTAACGAACGTGTTGGTGTTAAATTCAGCGACAGCGACTTGATTGGATTGCCGATTCGTATCACTGTTGGTAAGAAAGCAGCCGATGGCATCGTAGAAGTGAAGATTAAAGCGACTGGTGACACTATCGAGGTTCATGCAGATAACTTGCTTGAAACGCTTGAAATCCTCAGCAAGAAATAAAAACTATAATCAGAAGAAAAACAAGGAAAAAATGTAACTAGTTTTTACCTTGTTTTTTCTGTATAATGGGAAAAATGAGTAGATAAAGAGGTAAATGTATGCTAAGATTTCCAAAGGATTTTGTCTGGGGATCCTCTACTTCTGGGCCACAGACAGAAGGACGTATAGCTGGTGACGGTAAGGGAGATAATCTATGGGATTATTGGTACCAAGTGGAGCCAAATCGTTACTATAATGGGATTGGTCCAGATAAGACATCGACCTTTTATGAAAATTGGGAAAAGGATATTGAGCTTTTGGTAGAGACTGGGCATACAGCCTTCCGAACTTCTATCCAGTGGTCTCGCATTTTCCCACAAGGCCGTGGAGAAGTCAATCCTCAAGGGGTAGCTTTCTACCGTCAGGTCTTTGAAGCTATTAAGGCCAAAGGGATTCGTCTTTTAGTGAATCTTTATCATTTTGATTTGCCTTTTGCTCTTCAAGAGGATGGTGATGGTTGGGAAAATAAGGTGACTGTCTCAGCCTATGAAAACTTTGCTCGTTTTTGTTTTGAGACTTATGGAGATTTAGTGGATCAATGGATTACCTTTAACGAGCCAATCGTTCCAGTAGAATTTGGCTATTTTTACGATGCCCATTATCCACATAAGGTGGATGCAGAGGCAGCCGTTAAAGTAGCCTATCATACACAATTGGCCAGCAGTCGGGCGGTTAAGGCCTGTCATGAACTCTTGCCTGATTCCAAGATTGGGATTGTCCTCAACTTGACACCGGCTTATCCACGTAGCCAGCATCCTGCTGATGTCAAGGCTGCTCGTATTGCGGACCTTTTTCAGGCCCAATCTTTCTTAGATCCGTCCGTTTTGGGTACTTATCCACAGGAATTGGTAGAAATCTTGCATGAATACGGTCTCTTGCCTGATGCTACAGAGGAGGAGTTGGATCTCATTCGTGACAATACGGTGGACTTCCTTGGTGTCAATTACTATCAACCTTTGCGTGTTATGGCTCCTCGATTTGCTAAGCATCCAGAGAGTCCACTCTTGCCAGAACATTTTTATGAGCCTTATGTGATGCCTGGACGTAAAATTAATCCTCACCGTGGCTGGGAGATTTATGAGCAAGGGATTTATGACATTGCCCAAAATATCAAGGAAAATTATGGCAATATTGAGTGGATGTTGACAGAGAATGGTATGGGTGTTGAAGGAGAAGAAAAATTCCGTGAGAATGGAATGATTCAAGATGATTACCGTATTGACTTTGTAAAAGGTCATCTTCGCGAACTGCACCGTGCCATTGAAGATGGAGCCAATTGTAAGGGCTACTTAATTTGGACCTTTATTGATTGCTGGTCATGGCTTAACAGCTATAAAAATCGCTATGGTTTGGTCGAATTAGACTTGGAAACGCAAGAACGTCGTCTGAAAAAATCAGGGCACTGGTTCAAGGAATTAAGTGACAATAATGGATTTTAAAAAGGACTCTGACTGATGATTTTAATTGGTCAGAGTTTTTTGCTTACAGAAGGATAATTTCAACTATACCAATTTTTGCTCTTGACAAGTGAAAGAAACAAGTATATACTGTTTTTGCTGATTCTATAAAAGAGGAATTAGACTATACCAATTTTAAGGAGAAAGCACAGCTGGTCTGTGTCGTATATACTATGTGTGGAATTGTTGGTGTTGTTGGAAACACAAATGCAACTGATATTTTGATTCAAGGGCTTGAAAAGCTCGAATACCGTGGCTATGATTCTGCGGGGATTTTTGTCCTAGGTGGTGCTGAAAACCACTTGGTGAAGGCTGTTGGTCGTATCGCAGAATTGTCTGCTAAGACAGCTGGTGTTGAGGGGACAACGGGTATCGGACATACTCGTTGGGCTACTCACGGGAAACCAACGGAAGACAATGCTCACCCACATCGCTCTGAGACGGAACGTTTTGTTTTGGTGCACAATGGGGTGATTGAGAACTATCTTGAAATCAAGGAAGAATACCTTTCTGGTCACCACTTCAAAGGGCAAACAGATACTGAAATCGCTGTTCACTTGATTGGAAAATTTGTGGAAGAAGATGGCTTGTCAGTTCTTGAAGCTTTCAAAAAAGCTCTTCACATCATCCGTGGTTCTTATGCCTTTGCCTTGGTAGATTCACAAGATCCTGAAGTTATCTACGTGGCTAAGAATAAATCACCACTTTTGATTGGTCTTGGACAAGGCTATAACATGGTCTGCTCAGATGCGATGGCTATGATTCGTGAAACCAACCAATATATGGAAATCCATGACCAAGAGTTGGTAATCGTCAAGGCTGATAGTGTGGAAGTTCAAGATTATGATGGCAACAGTCGTGAGCGTGCTAGCTACACTGCGGAGCTTGACTTGTCTGATATCGGTAAGGGAACTTACCCTTACTACATGCTTAAAGAAATTGATGAGCAACCAACGGTTATGCGTAAACTCATCCAAGCCTACACAGATGAGGCTGGTCAAGTTGTCGTAGACCCAGCTATCATCAAGGCTGTTCAAGACGCAGACCGTATCTACATTCTTGCAGCTGGAACATCTTACCACGCAGGATTTGCTTCTAAGAAAATGTTGGAAGAATTGACAGATACACCAGTTGAACTTGGAATCTCATCTGAGTGGGGCTACGGTATGCCACTTCTCAGCAAGAAACCACTTTTCATCTTTATCAGCCAGTCTGGTGAAACAGCGGATAGCCGTCAAGTTTTGGTCAAGGCTAATGAAATGGGAATCCCAAGCTTGACAGTGACAAACGTCCCAGGTTCAACCCTTTCACGTGAAGCCAACCATACCATGTTCCTTCATGCAGGTCCTGAAATTGCCGTGGCATCCACTAAAGCCTATACAGCACAAATCGCAGTCCTTGCCTTCCTAGCAAAAGCAGTCGGAGAAGCAAATGGAAATACCAAAGCGAAAGCCTTTGATTTGGTTCATGAGTTGTCAATCGTAGCTCAGTCTATCGAATCAACTCTTTCAGAGAAAGAAACCATTGAAGCCAAGGTTCGTGAGCTTCTTGAAACAACTCGCAACGCCTTTTATATTGGGCGTGGTCAAGATTACTACGTAGCTATGGAAGCAAGCCTTAAACTCAAAGAGATTTCTTACATCCAATGTGAAGGCTTTGCGGCAGGAGAACTTAAGCACGGAACTATTGCCTTGATTGAAGAAGGAACACCTGTTTTGGCCCTCTTGTCAGATCCAGTCCTTGCCAACCATACTCGTGGAAATATCCAAGAGGTTGCAGCCCGTGGTGCCAAAGTCCTCACTATCGCAGAAGAGAATGTTGCTAAAGAGACAGATGATATCGTCCTTACGACTGTACATCCATACCTCTCACCAATCTCAATGGTCGTGCCAACGCAATTGGTCGCTTACTTTGCAACTCTACACCGTGGGCTTGATGTGGATAAACCACGTAACCTTGCTAAGTCAGTAACGGTAGAATAAACTAAAAAAGTCTAGTTATCTAGGCTTTTTCTTGTGAGCAAATGGGTTGCTTGTACTCAAGATTCGTGTTATACTCTTCGAAAATCAAATTCAAACCACGTCAGCTTC